>NZ_JARVCN010000114.1:0-9926 GCF_038442745.1 Crocosphaera sp. Alani8 | reverse complement strand
TCTTTGTCCCCTAACTTTCGGCGAGTCCCCCCAGACTTTTTGAGAAGCTTCATTTATTTTATTAGATTTAAAATTACCTAAAATTAATGGACTTCAAGTATTAGAAGCAATTCGTGGTAATCCCCATACCCAAAAGATTGTAGTGGTAATCATGACATCATCAGCAGAAGACAGAGACTTACAAGCTTGTTATAATTTAGGGATAAATAGTTACATCGTTAAACCATTAAACTTTCAGCAATTTACAGAAATCTCCCAGACAGTCAGTTTTTATTGGATGATGTTGAATCAACCTCCCCCATCATAAAAAATTTGCAAATTTGAAATCAACAGTTAGAATAGGGCAAATGTGTTTAGCTTCAGGGGGAACAAAGTGCATAGTTATATAAGTCTACGCTTCAACCATCCTGTTTTTCCCTCAACATATTTATTAACCAGTAATTTCGAGACCCTACAAAATTTGATTATTTAGTTTTCATAATATTACACCTTGACAAGAAAGAGTAATGCTACATGTTGCCAGAAGATTTAAACTCAACTGACTCAAAAAAGGAAACGAGTCCCCCCATCAAGTTACTGTTGGTTGAAGATGTCCCGGAAGACATAGAGTTAATGCTTCTGTCTCTTAATAACAGCCATCTTGAATTTACTCACGATGTAGCTGAAACCGCTACTATTTATCAGGAAAAATTACAGAAAAATAGTTATGATGCTGTGTTAGCAGATTATCATTTGTCAGGCTTTAATGGTTTAGAAGCTCTAGAAATCTTAAGAGAATCGGGGCAAAAAATCCCTTTTATCCTCGTAACGGGGAGTTTAGGGGAAGAGGCAGCAGTGGAATGTATCAAAGCAGGAATTACAGATTATCTTCTCAAAGATCGCTTGTTTCGTTTGCCCAGTATTTTGCAGAGATCCCTAGAAGAATTTTCCCTACGCCGACAACAACAAACAACTTTACTCGAACAACAAAAAGCTGAAAAAGCCCTCAGAGAAAGCGAACAAAGGTTTCGGGCGTTGATTGAAAATGCCATCGATATTATCCTTATTGTCTGTAGGGATGGAAAACTTACTTATTTAAGCCCTTCTGTGCAGCGGATTTTGGGTCACAGTCCAGAAAGCCTTAAAAATCGATGTTTTTTTGAGTTGATTCATCCCGATGATCAACAACGAATCAAGGAGATTTTTGACACCATTAAAACAACAGCAAATCAATCTACCTCCCTGCCGGAGTTTCGGGTTTATCATCACGATAAACATTGGGTTATGTTAGATGCGATCGCCAAAAACCTTGAAGAAGATTCCTCGGTAGCAGGATTTGTCATCAACTGCCATGATGTTACGGAACGTCATAATACAGCACAACAGCTAAGATATGATGCTTATCACGACAAATTGACGGGTTTAGCCAACCGTTCTGGTTTACTGCAACAATTACAACAGGCTATTGCCCAAGATCAACGACGAAGACAAGATCATTTTGCTGTTCTCTTTCTAGATTTAGATCGCTTTAAAGTTATTAACGATAGCCTAGGTCATTTGATGGGGGATAAACTGTTACAACAGACAGCCCATCGCTTACAACAGTGTCATCGAGAAAGAGATTTATTGGCACGACTTGGAGGGGATGAGTTTGTTTTTTTGTTGAGAGATATCCAAGAACTTAAACAGGCGGTTGTGGTTGCCCAACGCATTCATCAAGTTTTTGAAGCCCCTTTCATTTTAGATAATCGAGAACTTTTTATTTCTGCTAGTATTGGCATCACCATTAGTGCCGATCATTACAAACATCCTGAACAAGTGTTAAGGGATGCAGACACCGCTATGTATGCGGCGAAGGCTAAGGGGAAAGGTTGTCACGAAATTTTTGCCCAAACCATGTACTTATCAGCCCTCAGAGAATTGCATTTACAAAGCGATCTCAAACAAGCTATACAACGTCAAGAGTTGGTGGTTTATTATCAACCTATTTTCTGTCTTAAAACCCAAAAAATGGTCGGTGTAGAGGCTTTGGTTCGTTGGCACCCTCCAGGAGAAGACTTAATTCCTCCGGATGATTTCATTCCCATAGCAGAAGAAACCGGCTTAATTATTGATATTGATCGTTGGGTTCTTAAAAATGCTTGTCAACAGTTGTATCAGTGGCAACAAGAGTTTCAGGAATTTGCCCCAGAATTTGTAAGTGTCAATCTTTCACCAAAACAATTTTCAGATCCCCATCTAAAAGATGAGATTGTTGACATTATTTCCACTGCTGGAATAAGTAGGGAATACTTAAAGCTAGAGATAACAGAGACCGTCTTTTTAAAAAATTCTCGTGACATTTCCCATATTTTATCTCAATTTCAACAATTAAATATCCAAATATGTCTTGATGATTTTGGCACTGGTTATTCTTCTTTAAGTTCTCTATCTGGATTTCCTTTGAACAGTTTAAAAGTTGATCGTTCTTTTGTCAGTCATTTAGGAGATGAGAGCAGAAATAACGATATTGTACGCATTGTGGGTCGTTTGGCACAGGAGTTAGAATTAGAGTTAATCGCCGAAGGAATCGAGGAAGATTATCAGATAGAAAAGTTACAAAGTTTAGGATATACATGGGGACAGGGTTATTATTTTTGCCCTCCTGTTGATCATCAATCCCTGAGACTGTTACTCGAAAAAAATAAAAATCAGGTTGCAGAGGAGTAGTATTGCTATTCAGTGCAACATTTTTAATTCACTACAATCTCCTAAGTGGGTCGCCTGGGATTCGAACCCAGGACCAATCGGTTAAAAGCCGAGTGCTCTACCGCTGAGCTAGCAACCCGTTGTGTTTTTTCACACTAACTACTAAAGTAACACAGTTTTCTTAGAAATGCAAGTAGCAATTTTAAAGGGACGTTACATCAATCTCCACCATTGCTTCACAGGTTTCCCCTGGTGGAAGTTCAATGAGGTTTTCACCAGTGCTGATAGCGTTGCGAGGTGCGCTCCAAGGTTCCAGGCAAACATAGTCTTTATCCTTGAGAGTCCAAAAAACTACGGTAGAATACTGCTCTGACCATTTGAGGTCTAATTTCAGCCCTCTAGAACGGTCTATCATGCTGGCTGAAGACCTTGTTAAAGGTTTGAGGGCAACATCAATTTCTTCTTCGTTAAAGTCAAAATTACCGTCATAAGGAATAATCTCTTTTGTATCTTTGACTTGATAGCTAGAGGCTGGAATATCAAGTGACAATTGTTCTTTATTCTTCACTAAAAAGTAAGGATGAAACCCAAAAGATAAAGGCATAACTTTATCAGATTTGTTGTTGTATTCTTGATGAATTTTTAAAGTCTTTCCCTCCAGTTCGTACATAAACTTCAACTCGAACTCAAAAGGATACATCTCTAGGGTTTCGCTGTTACTCTTCAAACTCAAAGTCAACTTACAGGAGGATTCTGCTGATTGTTCTATCACTTCCCACGGTAAAGTTCTGCCAAAACCGTGTTGTTTTAAACTGTAGGGATGACCATCATAAACATAGATGTTATCTGGTAAATTTCCACAAATGGGAAACAGAATAGGATTACCCCCTCTAACGCTCAATTCAGGATGGGTAAATCTTTCCTCATCTAAGTAAAAAATTTCTTGCCCTTCAATAGACCAACGGGTTATAATTCCGCCCCTTTCGGGAACAACTTCGAGACGAGACAAGGCACTTTCATCGGCTAGGATGTAAGTAATATACTGATTTTGTTTAACAGAAATTGAAAAACTCATAGTTGTTTTTGATATCTAAAATAGTCCATGAATCAAGTAAAAGGCAAGAAACGCACTCCCTATAGGAACTGTTAAATTATCAATTCCTAACTTAGAAAAGGCTTCTAACCCTGTAGCAACCACAGCGACTGTGAAAGAAACTATGGCTACTGTCAAGATAGGCACACCTACCCATAAAAGAATAGCACTGGTAACGAAAAAACTAACCCCCATCATGGTTAATGAACCTTCCCAACTTTTTTTAACTCCCAGTATTTCGTAACCGTGCTGCCCAAAATTTTGCCCAACAATGGCAGCCATCCCATCCCCCCAAGCCATGACTAAAATACCGATAGCTAGATACTGGGGTTGCCCCGTAGACCAAAACCACTGGGCTAAAATGCCAATGCTTAGGGCGTAAAAAAAAGTTCCTAGGCTTTTACGTCCCACACTGTTGATGCTTGGTAAAATGGGCAAAAAGTAGGAAATCAGAGCGACAATACTGGCAATACATGAAGCACTGATTAGCATCCAATGGGGCAACTGTAGCCACCAGGCGATTAAAACAACATTCCCTGAGCCAATATGGACGATTTTTCGGGTAAACTCTGCGTTAGCACCCAACAGGCGATTTAATCCCTCGGCTAAGGCAATAATGACTCCTAGATAGAGAATGACCAAGCCGATAGGGTATTTTAGGGACAAGAGGGTGTTAAGAAACGGATGTGACTCGGATAACAAGATAAGGTAAATTTAACCAGTGAACTTACTACAAGTTATATCAATTTTCTGGAATTTTTACAGTAATTATCATTGACAACCTATGATGGAGAATAGGAGACTCGAACCCCTGACCTCTGCGGTGCGATCGCAGCACTCTACCAACTGAGCTAATTCCCCTTGTTTGTTCATAGTATTTTATTATAACATTAAATGCTATTATTTATCATTGCATTCAACTTAGTTATTACTTGTATTAATTGTTATCTAGTGATAAAACTTTGGACATTATATGACTCTTTAAAAAAAATCACATCTGACCTGATCAGTCTTGAACAACAAATAGATGAATTATTTTCTGGAATTCGTAATCTAATGTTAAAGGGGCAAAATAAAACTGTAAAAGTTAGACAAATTTATCAAAAGTTTATCATCCAACTAGCGATCGCTCAAACTCTTTTGAGAAATTTAAGACTGTTATTAAAAATATGGTATCGCTTAGAAAATAGCTTTTTATCGGGTTAAGTTGAAAAGTATTATCGATGAACAGTTGATTTAGATTTTTCTTTTCTTTTTAAACCAGTCTTGTATTTGTTGACGACACTCATTTTCTAAAATGCCGGATAATACTGATAAACGATGATTAGAAGCGACACTATCGGGTATATTGAGGACAGTACGAATAGTTCCCGACTTAGGATCATCTACGCCATATACTAACAATCCTAAGCGAGACTGGATAATAGCACCAGAACACATAATACAAGGTTCTAAAGTAACATATAAAATACAATGTCCTAAATGCCAAGAGCGCAATTTTTCAGTAGCTTTACGAATAGCTATGATTTCAGCATGGCCAGTAGGATCATGATTTTGCTCTTTACGATTTAATCCTTCAGCTATTAAATTCCCTTGGTCATCAATTATTACTGCGCCTACAGGTACATCCCCCATATCAGAAGCTTTTTTAGCTAAAATTAATGCCTGTTTCATCCAGTAACAATGGGTTTCATATTTGATACCAAAAAATGCAGAATTCTCTGATATTGTTGTCTTCATTTGAGATTTTTTTCTGTTTCAGTTTAGTTATATTGCAAACAAATGTGAGCATTAACTGTTGATTATTCACTGTTTAAAGTTGAGGATACCAAATTGATTCTATCTGTTTGGCAATGGTTTCTGGATTAATATTACTGTGCTTAATTAATGAAGTGACATGGCCTAATTTTCTACCAGGACGACACTCTTTTTTACCATACCAATGAACGTAGGTATGGGGAATCTGAGCAAGTTTATTTCTTTTTTCTTGATAATCATCATGGGAATTTTCATAACCCAATAAATTAACCATAACTGCTCCTAAAGCTTTTAACTTTGTTGAACCTAAAGGCTGGCCTGTCACTGCACGTAACTGCATTTCAAACTGAGAAATATCGCAAGCATCTAAGGTATAGTGACCAGAATTATGGGTTCTGGGAGCAATTTCATTCACCAATAATTTTTCTTCTGATGTTAAAAATAATTCGATACCAAAAATTCCCACAACGTCTAACTCAGTTAATAACTTTTCAGCAATCTTTTTTGCCTCTAACTGTATCGTTTCAGAGACATTTGCCGGGGCAACTACCCAATGACAAACCTGATCCTTTTGATAGGTTTCTACTAAAGAATAAGTAGCAATTTCTCCTGTTGTGCTACGGGCAGCCATAATTGCTAATTCTCGCTCAAAATCTACATATTCCTCCACCATCAAAGAATTAACTTTTGATGACGATAAATCCGATAATTCTTTTTCGTTATTAATAATAAAAGTTCCTTGACCATCGTAACCATGACGACGGGCTTTTATAACTAAAGGGAAACCAAAATCATTTAATGATAATTTTTCTAGTGTAGTAAATTTCGGGACAGGGATAGTAATACTTTGTAAATAACTTCTTTGTTGATATTTATCTAATAAAGGAGATAAAGCTGATAGTTTGGGGCGAAAACAAACGCTATTATTTTCTAATTTTTTGAGAGCATCTAAATCAATAAATTCGTTTTCAAACGTAATTACATCAGATTTTTGTGCTAGTTTCTCCGTTGCTTGAGGATCATCAATAGCCGCAAAAATTACCTCATCTGCGATCGCCACTGCTGGATCATCTTCGTGAGGGGTTTGTATTAACAAGTCTATCCCTAATTTTTTAGTAGTCATAGCCATCATCCAGGCCAGTTGACCCCCACCGATAACACCAACACGCTGCTTATCCATTACTAATCTATCTAATTTGTGAGTTTATTGGTGGGCTTTATCACCCACCTTATGATTAATTTATAGACATCCTAATGATTCGCGGGTACTAATGCCGGTTTTTGAGTTAACCCCATCAGCGCGATCGCAGAGTTTATCCACTTCATAGACATCCAATACAGCTAAACTAAAGTCAGCCCCTGTAATTTTAGCATCATCAAATCTAGTACGCATCATAATGGCTTCGGTTAACACAGCATCGGTTAAATCCGCCCCTTTAAAACTGGTAAGATAGGATAAGCCATTAGTTAGGTCGGCCCCGTGCATATCTGCCCCGATCAAAGCTGATCCATTGAAAACTGCCCCTCTAAGATCTGCTTCGCTAAAATTGGAATCTGTGAGGTCTGCATTGGTAAACTGGGCGTAGGTTAGACTTTGTCCCGAAAAATCTTCTCCTATCAATTTAACATCCTCGTATGATGCAGTTGAACCAGTTACGGCCGAAGAACTAGCGGCGATCGCCACTGGTGTTATTAACCATAGCAAAGAGAAGACAGCAACAGTCAGTCTTAATATGTATTTCATCAAAATAGCCCCTAAATTGTCTGTTTAAATCACCATTTTAAATTTTATCGTAATCTTTGATGTTTAAGATAAGGAAATTCACGATAACTTTTTTGGGGTAACAACCGTGATAAATTTAACTAGAAATATTTAATTTTCTGTATATTCAAGTTTTATTTAGGGACAATGCAGAGGGAAATAGTGTTAAATTACGAGACGATATTATAATTATTCCAAGATGTAAATATATATAAATATTAGGAGATTAAACTACGAAACATTATAGCTATTGTAAGAGACTAAGATTATCAGGTCTTGAGACTGTTAACTTATTCATGTTTCTAATATACGATAATGTTGGTAAATTCTTAGCAGAAAGATTTAGCCGTGACTTTGCTAACTGGTTATTAAATGAACCCATTCAACTCACAGAATTAAAACCCACAGAACTATCATTAAATCCTATTAGAGCAGATTCTTTAATCTTTTTGCAATCAGAAGAAATTGTTTTACATATTGAGTTTCAAACTTGCAAACTAAGCAGTGATCTTAATACATGGGGTTTAACAGTTTTAAACCCCTACAAAATATTATAATTTTAGATTATGAAAACTCTAATCACATTAAAAATAGAAAAGTTTGAAGAAAAAGGACAAGAATATTTTGTCGCAACTAGCTATCAAATACAAGGTTTAGTTGCTGAAGGTAATACCATTGAAGAAGTGATCGAAATTGCTTCAGATTTAGCTTCAATTTTAATTGAACTAAAATAAGAGAAAAATCAAGCTATACTCAAGATATGGATTTTTTTGTTCTTCTAATAATGACACAATATTCGAGTAAGTTAAAATTACATTTAGATTCTTTATATTATTCAGGATAAAATTAACGCCAAACATCAGCTTTCATGATATCAAAATGATAATCATACGTCCAGACAGGTAATTTAATTTGACTAGCTAAAACAACTGTAACTGCATCAAACAGAGTAATCTTTTGCTCGGGAAACTTAGTAATGATAGAAGTTGCTGCTTGATAATCTTCAGAAGTAGGATTAATAAAATTAACTTGTTTTTCAATGTCTCTTGTAAATCTTAAAGCGGCAGTTATCCCTAATGATTGTAAAATTAATTTATGGGTTTCTAAATAAATAGAATAAGGAACTAGAATTGCTAATTTTTGTTGATTTATTACTTTTAATTCTTGTCGCGATCGCTGATGATATTGACCGTCTATATCAATAGCAGCATATAAATGGCCTGTATCTGCAATTATTCCTCGCGTTTCCACTTTTTCTTAAGTTATTCAGCAAAAAATTGGTCATGATTAATTGATATATCAGTTTTACCACTTCCTTTTTCAGCAGGAGTAATATTTAAACCTATTTTAAGTTCTGTCTTACAACCTTTTTCTTTGAGAAATGCTAAAAGTTCATCGGTTTCTTGTTCTGTTTGCAATGTTTTATTTTCTGGGATAGATACCATAATTACATTTATAATTTCTACATTTGCAGAAAAAATTGGCAGTTTAAAACAAAACTTAGATGATAACAATTTTCCAGATATTGTCTATTCTCGTAATCAAAAAGGTGAAATGTTTCCTAAATTACGAGAAACAAATATACAAGTTAAAACATTAGTTTTTGCGGTAAAAAATTGGCAATTAACCCCTCAACAAGTTGCTGATGAATATGGAATTAGCGAAGAACAAGTTAATAATGTTATGGCATTTTATGATCAGCATCGTCAAGAAATTGATACAGCGATAGCTACTGATAAAGTTCTTGAATCTATCTATAATGAGTAATTTAAATTACATTTGGATGCTGATACTTCTATTAAAGCGTTGCATAGTGCTTTAATTAATAAGGGTTATGATGTTACTCGAACTCCGACAGATTGGATGGCATTAGATGCAAGTGATGATGTACAATTATTAGGGGCAACAGCACAAGAAAGATGTATATTTACCTTCAACATTCGAGATTTTTTGATCTTAGAAGAAAGATATGAAGAGCATTATGGAATTATTTTAGCAGCACAAAGTAGTTGGAATTTATCAAGTTTAATTGCTGCATTGAGTAAGATGTTATCTGAAACAGAAGCAGAAGAGTTACAAGGACAAATTCGCTGGTTAAATCAATGGAAAGGTTAATATTTATCAAAATTGGGTTTAACACTTTCAAACCCCTACAAAACATCATAATTACCGTAGGGGCATAATATTATTATGTCCGTCTCCACATAGATTAGATCGGGTATAAAATAAAAATAGTCCCCTTGATTACAGCTAGGGGACCTTATTAAACGTTACTAATAGGATTTTAACTCATGAATGAACCCATTACAGTCAGCTACTCGTTAGAAGAAGTTCTCAAGCGTATGGATGACAAGTTAGACAGTATCCAAAAAGATGTTATGGACTTAAAAGTAGGAGTAGCAACTCTAACAGAAAAGGTTGAGGGTATGGATAAACGATTAGAAAAGGTAGAAGGAACACAAAAAAATCAGGTTTGGGCGTTAATTATTCTTTTAGCTAGTGCTATTGCTACCGCAGGAGCTAGATTATTTTTTACTAGCAATCCATAAATAATTATAGGGTAAAACACAGTGTTAAACCCCTACAAAACATTATATAGCATTTCCCACAGTTATGAGGTACAGTAACAGCAATGAGCAAACCAGT
>NZ_JARVCN010000113.1:0-9993 GCF_038442745.1 Crocosphaera sp. Alani8 | reverse complement strand
GACATCTGCCTATTCTAGCTTATAAAGGGTATAACAAGAGCGGATTTGGTATTACCTTATTAACCAGCCAATCATTGGTACTTGCCAACCCCGAAACCCCACCTTCTAGTGATATCCATCCCATGTATCAAAAAGCGCAGCAAGAACTGCCCAAAAACTATTTTGCTGTTTATGCTATTACCGATCGCATTGCCAGGGCGAATAACCTCGATAAGAAACCCTGGCGCATTGTGGTTACTTCTAATTATGTGGTCAACGCTTATGCCTCTGATACGAATCTCCTTACCTTTGAAGCAGGTTTAATGGATCAGTTAGAAGGAAACGCTTCGGCTTTAGCCTGTGCCATTGCCCACGAAATGGGGCATCATGTCAAGCAACATTTAGGTTATGGTCCAGCTAAACAACAACAGGCAAAACTCGAAGAAATTGAGAACGCTGAAAGAGAAAAATTAATCGCTGAGCAAGATGCAGCCACTCAAGCGGCATTAGGAGTCGGAGTGGCTGCTGGTGCTGCACAAGTGGGGAATCAAGTCGGAGGGCAAGCTGGTGGCATTATTGGTGCTATTGGTTTATTGATCGGGGGTGCTGCTCAACAAAATGCCCAGAATATTGAGGAAATTAAAGCAAAAATAGAACAAGAAGCTGAACAAAGATACAATCAGCGTTTAATGGAAATCAGTCATAGCTACGAATTAGAAGCAGACGAACTGGGCTACAAATATAGTGTCAAAGCCGGTTTTGATCCCAACGGTTGTGTTGAGGTGATGGAACTTTTAGGGAGAATGCCAGGAGCTCAATTAAAAAATATGACTCATCCCGTACCGGAAATGAGAAGTGAAAAAATTAAGGCTTTAATGGCAAAATACCCCCCTGAAACCTTAAAAGCTGAAGGGAAAACCATTCTTAATGGCAAACGAACCCCCTTGAAATATGAAACGTTTAGTTATCAAATTGAAGATGGAGGAACCCGTTCTGGTTTAAGAATTCTACCCATTACAGGAAGTACCACAGATGATCTCCAAAATTATCTGCAATAGTTAAATTTTCTTCCCTTGAATAAGTCAAATTCAACAAAAAACTATGTCTATAAAAAAAACATCATGCTCCCTCATCGCTACAGTAACGATAAGTACATTGCTAGGTATTTCTGCTCCTAGTAATGCTCAATCAGTTCAGTTCGATTGTGCTACAGACGAACAAAATACTCCCACCACTTATGCCCAAACTCCTGGTGGAATTGTCCAAATTTTTAAGTGGACTAGCACTTTTTTTAATCCTCCCTATACTCCAATTCAACGATGTCAAGAAGTTGCAAAACGACTCAATGAATTTCAACCAGATCATTTAGTTGCAGGCACTGTCAATAATTACAATGTGATTTGTGCTGGTACAGCTTGCGACTCCAACGGAGGTAATATTTTATTAACCCTCAGACCGGATCAAAATCCCGCTCAAGTGTTAGCAGAGATTGATAACACTTGAGATGCTGCTGGGGGTCCTTCTATGCAATTAGGAAGTAGTTCTAATGGACAAAAGAAACCTCAAAAAAAAACTAATTTATTTCAAACAAGTAATGGTTCTGTAGTACTCAATTTAAGGGGTTATATCCAGTCTGCTCCTAAAATTCCTCGTAATCTATCGGGGGCATCGGATAGTAACAATAACCGTAATTTTGAAATTCTTGAGCAACAGCCAATTACCGTTCCTTCTAATACAACAAATCCTTCTGGTTCATCTCGTGGTATAGCTTGGTAGGCTAATAAACCTGACAATTTAAAAAATTTTTTGTTCCCTAACCTAATCATTAACTTTCCTATTACTGTCCGAAATAAAACGATAAAATCCTAATCAATGAAAAATTTTTTAACAACGATTTTGTTTGGTTTTGCTTGTTTTTTAACTGGGGTTGCAACTCAATATCTCTTGCCAGTTGGGAGTTGGAATAAATGGATAGACTGTGAGGAAATTGAGGACATTATTATTCCTTCAACCTTATCAGAAAATTCTCAGACAAATGATCTTCCATTAAACAACAAAGAACAAGAAATTAAAACTTATGCTCAAAAAATTACCGTTAAAGTTTTCTCGGGTCAAAATTCAGGATCAGGGATTTTAATTCGGCAGTAAGGTAATGTTTATCAAGTCTTAACCAACGATCATGTATTACTGTTTGGCAGGCAAAAGCAAGCCTATCAAATAAAAACCCCAGACGGCAATATTTATGAAGCAACCCCTGCTAATCAATTTGATTTTCAAAAATACGATTTAGGAGTTTTACAGTTTATTAGTGACCAAGATTATGAAGTTGTTTCTTTTTCAGATTCATCCTCTGCTAATATTGGGGAAAAAGTTTACGCAGCTGGATTTCCTTACATAACAGAAAACACAGATAATGATGGCTTTACTTTTACTACGGGTACAGTTAACTTGATTAGTGACTTATCTTTTCGAGGTGGCTACAAAATTGGTTACACTAATGATATTAGAAAAGGCATGAGTGGAGGACCATTATTAAACGAAAAAAAGGAAATTGTTGGCATTAATGGCCGGCATAAATATCCAGCTTGGGGAAATCCTTATATTTTTGAAGATGGAACCACAGCTTCTCCTGAAAAAAAGGAAGAAATGAGTCAATATAGTTGGGCAATTCCGACTCAAACTTTCTTAAGATTAACATCAAATTTCAGATTTAGGTTAATTAATGATTAGGTTATATATTCAAAATGAACTATCAATTTATATCCTTTAAAGTTTTATCAAAATTTTTCTTTACCCTGTTTTTTATAACCCTAGGTTTAACAACACCTACTACAAAAAATGAAGCTCAAAATAATAAAGTTGGTCGATTTATCTTACAATATCAGCCTAGTTCCTCCAATCAAGAAGTTGAAAAACTTATAAGAAAGACTGAAGTGTTTGATCTAATTATTTCTAACTTAAATAGTTCAGGATTGATTATGCGAGAAGATATTTCTGTCTTATTTAAAGATTGTGGTACGGCTAACGCTTTTTGGAGTCCCTCAAACCGACAAATAATCATTTGTTATGAAAATACAAGTTATGATGTGTTTCTTTTTCATGAAAAAGCAGGATACCCCATAGAAGAGGCTCTAGACAAATCAATTAATGAGACCATTGTTACCTTTTATCATGAATTAGGTCACGGTTTAATTGATGTTTTATCCTTGAGTGCAGTAGGAAAAGAAGAAGATACAGTGGATGAATTTGCTGTAATTATGTTATTTAGAACTTTTCCCGCTGATGTAGCAGCAGAAATGGTTTTAGATGCCTCAGAATTTTATGAACTGTTATATAAAGAAGGACGTAGAAGTCCACGATGGGGTGAACACGCACCTCATGATAAAAGACTATTTAATTTAGTTTGTTTGGTTTATGGAAGTAACCCACAAAAATATGCCAAAGTATTTATTGAAAAATTTGAATTATTAGATAATAGTAATACGGCCAGACCAGAGCAAATAAAACGACGAGCTAGGATGTGTCAATCTGAATTTGTTCAAAAAATGGATAGTTGGAATAAGTTATTATTGCCTCATTATGCTACAGAAAATCCCAATCAAACTGGTAACAAACCCTCTGGTAATTTTAATGGTTCTTCTCGTAGAGGCACTCATTGGTAAGGCTAATTTGTCGTTTCCTTGATTGAGTTTTACACACAAAATAAGCTTGTGTAAGCTAGAATAGTACCATGCTAACAATGACCTACCAGTACAAGCTATCACTAACTCCTGAACAGATTGCCACTATTGATCAAAATCTTGATGTGTGTCGTTCTGTCTGGAACTTTGCGCTACGGCAGCGTAAAGACTGGTGTGCTTCTCGTAAGTCCCCTGTCAATGCTTGTTCGATTCGGTCCGAATACATCATTTCAGCCGAAGAACCTTTTCCCAACTATCAGAAGCAAGCTCAACAACTGACAAAAGCTAAGAATCAATATCCTCAACTAAAAACAGTTCATTCTCAAGTTATCCAGCAAGTTTTAAGAACTCTCGACAGAGCTTGGGATGAGATGAAAGCCAGAGGTTTTGGTTTTCCACGCTTTAAGAATAAGTATGGTCTGCGTTCGTTTGTCTTTCCACAGTTGGGGAAAGATCCCATTAGAGATGATGCTATCAAGTTTCCTAAATTGGGATGGGTTCAATGGCGACTCTCAAGACCAATTCCAGAAGGGTTTGAAATCAAGCAAGCAAGGATAGTTAGAAAAGCTTATGGTTATTTTGTGATGCTGTCACTACAGTTGGATGTTGATGTTCCTAGTCCTATGCCTCACGGTCATCCAAGAGGATTAGACTTGGGCTACGACAAGTTTGTTGCAACAAGTGACGGTGAAGAGATTAAGCGACCCAGATTTCTCAAGACTCTACAAGGTAAGCTGAAATTGCTACAACGTAGGTTAAAGAACAAGCAAAAAGGGTCAAATAACCGACACAAATTAAACCAAAAAATAGCTAGGCTACATCAGCGTATTTCTGATACCAGAAAAGACTGGCATTTTAAATTAGCTCATCATCTGTGTGATGGTGCTGGCATGATATTTGTCGAAGACATTAACTTTGTTAGTTGGCAAAGAGGAATCCTCTCAAAGCATAGTGCTGATGCTGGCTTTGGCCAGTTTGTGAACATCTTAGAGTGGGTATGTTTTAGGAGAGATGTGTACTTTGCCAAGGTCAACAAGGATGGTACGAGTCAGACTTGTCCCAACTGTGGCGCACACACTGGAAAGAAAACTTTAGATGTCAGGGTTCACCACTGTAATGAGTGTGGGTACACCACCACAAGAGATGTAGCAGCTAGTCAAGAAATTAGAAATCGAGGCATAATCGCCGTCGGGCAGATGGGATCGGGTCTGCTTGCGTCCTCTGAGGAAACCTCAGAGGCGTTCCGACCCAAAAATGTCTGTGGACTCAGAGCGACGGGGAGCATCGGGTACGATGTTCTAGTTGGTGGGGAACGAAGCAGAAAACTAGCATTGTGAGGTGTTAGAATCCCTCGTTTTCAACGAGGGAGTATGTCAAGATAACTATTGTGATCTGTGAGACTTTTTCTATGATTTCCGTTGCAACCGCCGATTTATCAACGTTACGCACCTATGTTTTGGATTTATTCGTCAAATTAGCTTACCGAGAAGGGGACTTTACCCTCTCGTCCGGTCAAAAAAGTAGCTACTATATCAATGGAAAACAGGTCACACTCAAAGCTGAAGGAGCTTTAGCCATTGGTCGTTTACTGCTATCTATGTTACCCCCCGACACTCAAGGGGTTGCAGGATTAACTTTGGGTGCTGACCCCATCGTCAGTGCAGTAAGTGTGGTATCTGCCTACGAAAAATGTCCTATTCCTGCCTTAATTGTTCGCAAACAAGCAAAAGGTCACGGAACCCAAGCTTATATCGAAGGACCAACTCTTCCCCCAGGAACCCCAGTGGTTGTTCTAGAGGATGTGGTAACAACAGGGAAATCGGCTATGTTGGCTGTGGAAAGATTACAAGCAGTCGGTTACACCGTTGATACGGTGATCGCTTTGGTGGATCGTGAACAGGGAGGGGCTGCTTATTACGAAAGTCGAGGGCTAAGGTTTCAGAGTTTGTTTTCCATCACCGACATACAAAAATACTATCAACAATGAACCGAGAGCAACTAAATAATCCATAATTGAATTGAGTAGGGTTCTTAAACAAAATTTTCATTGGGGATTTTCCCAATTTTTTTCACATCTCTATCAAGATTTTCCACAGATTCCACTAAGTTTTCCCCAGGCTGATCTGATTTTTCAACAAGGAAAGACCAGGCAATAGACTTCTCGGAATTAGTGGGGAAAAGTGTTCATTGGCTCCTTGTTTAAAAAAGACTAATTACTTTTTTAGTATCCTATGTTAGTATACATAGGTCTGAGATAAACCTTAGGATAGTTGAAGTGTATAGCTACAGTTATTGGGGATTTTTAGAGCTTAAGTTATTCTAAAAAATAAGTGACTCAGAATACTAATTAAATTTAAGTAATAATTATTAGTTAATTTCATACATTGAATTATGATTTAAAAAATAAAATAACACCAACCTTTTCTATTTTGTAGTTGTTTTTATTAGGAAAAAGCATGAAAAAGCCCATCGCTCTTGAAGTAGAAATACCAGAAGAAACCTATGTTTTACTTACAAGCTTTATTGAAAATAATGCTCCTTTAGGATTTAACGAAGTAGTTTCCCTAGCCGTTTCCAGTTTCCTTAACAATCAACAAGCACCCCTAAATTCTTATCAATCTTGTCTATCTAACATATACGACCAAGCCAGCACTTCACGCCAGATTTTAGAACAATGAAAACAAAGAAATTAATTCCCCTTCCTTGGAAAACTAGAGAAAGAATTAAGGCTTTCTCCCAAGTTTTTCCTGATGTTCCTTTATTAGAAAGTCCAACCACAGGGGATCAATTGTCCAAGGTAATTGATCGACTTCAGCCCATCGCCAAGTCAGAAAGTGCTGCTTTTTCTTTATTGCGAGAATTAGATTCTTATCGGTGTTACGGTGAATAATTCTCAGGGTAGAAAACGGTTCATTTTTGATCCAGTTAACCTTTTAATTGCGGTGATTATCATCACCGTAATTCTTATTATTGCCCTTACTAATTTGTTAGAAAATCCAGAAAATCGTCAAATACGACAAACGGCTGAAAAAAAACTCAGATTATTTGCTAGAGGTTATAGTCTTAACGCCATTGACTGTGAGGGAATTGACAGCAATAAAAATGGGTGGGTTAACTGTCGAGCCGACGATCGCAAAGGAACAATACTTCACCTAGAATGTCCCTATAATTTTCCTGAACCGGAATGCCGTTACATAGAGAAAAATTAACCTAATTTGAAATAAAAAGTCGCTCCTTCTCCTAAAACGCTTTTGGCCCAGATGCGTCCACCATGACGACAAACAATACGTTGAACAATAGAAAGACCGATTCCAGTACCTTCAAAGTCTTTTTGAGAGTGTAACCGTTGAAATGCTGCAAACAATTGATCGGCATATTTCATATCGAAACCCACTCCACCATCAGCGATAAAAATAGTACCATCTTCTAGAGTGTTGATTTCAATTTCAATGGGATCGCATCCCCGACTAAACTTGATACTATTTTGCAATAAATTAATAAATACTTGTTGTAGTAAGGCCGCATCACCCAAGACTACGGGTAATTGTCCGATATTAAATTTAATGGACTGATCTGGAACAGAAAGAAGATTAATGGCGGTTTTTAGCAGAGAATTAAGATTTACTCTATGGTAAACCAACTCACACCGTCCTACCCTTGATAAAGTGAGTAACCCATCAATTAATTGAGCCATTTTTTCGCTGCTCTTTTTGATAACTTCTAAATAATGGTTTACTTCAGAATCTTCTGGGATCTCACTATTGATGAGAGTTTGTTCTAAAGCATTGACAAAACCGTTAATATGTCGCAAAGGTGCGCGTAGATCGTGGGAAACAGAATAACAAAAAGAATCTAATTCTTGATTAGCGGTTTCTAGTTGGCTGGTTTTTTTCATCAATACTCGTTTTGTTTCGACCAATTCCGTCATATTACGGGAGGTTACCAAAAGCGCATAAATGTCTCCTTGAGAGTTTTTCAGAGGAACCTTATAAGTGTCAAAATGGCGATCGCCCTCCGATACACTAATGGTTTCTTCGAGGTGGAGAGTTTCTCCTGAATTAAACACCTGTTGGTTTTGTTGAATCAAATAATTAGCCACCTCCGCAGGAAAACACTCAGAAACGGTTTTTCCTTCCACCTCTTTACGGTGTTGAAAACCAATCCCTTGGGCGAAAACTTGATTACAAAACAAAATTTTCATTGTGTTTCGTTCTACTACATAAACAAAGTCAGGAAAGGTATTTAATAACATTTCTAATTCTGCGGTTCTTTGGGCGACTCGTTCCTCTAATTGTTGATTTAACCGTTTAATTTCTTCTTCTTTCTCTTTTTGTTCCGTGATGTCTTCAGCTAACCCTGTCACACGGACTAATTCTCCTGTTTGATTCTTCACCAAAAACCCTCGATCTCTGATCCACCGTAGGGTTCCATCGGATCTAATAATGCGATATTGACAGTCAAAGTTACCTTTAATTAATTTTTGAGACAATTCTTTTCTAACTTGTTGTTGATCTTGGGGGTGAATAGTCTCTATCCATTGTCTGGAATTTTCATATAGATCCTTGGGATCATAGCCCCAAATATCTTTACAAGCTGGACTTACATAAACACTTTTTCGATAGTGGGGATCACTTTTAGAAACTTCAGTTATCCAAAATACTTCATGGATATTTTCGGTCAATTGACGAAATTTTTGCTCGCTTTCTTGTAAAGCTTTTTGTGCGTGTTTTCGTTGGCTAATATCCCGAGAATTAGCGACAATTCCCTTGATATTAGGATTGTTTAGTTGATTACTGGCTACTGTCTCTAACCATACATATTTGTTGTTTTTTGTTTGATAGCGATACTGAATGGTAACGGTTTCTTGAGGATGATCAAGTAGTTTAGAAAATGTTTTTACTACTCTGATGCGATCGTCGGGATGTATTAAATAAAAGGTTCTTCTCAGTTGCATTTCTTCGATAGAAAAGCCATAAATTTTATCAGCAGCAGGAGAATTGTAAACTAGCTGTCCCTCTCTATCAAAAATTGAAACAATATCAGAAGAATATGTAAGTAATGCTTGTAGTTTATTTTTGCTGGCTTCTTTTTCTTTTTCTGCTTCTTGACGATTTCTTTCGTTGCTATAGCCTTTAATTAAGTTAGCGCAGGTGGTTAAGAAGGGTTGTAAATAGTTGATTAAATTCTGATCGTAACCTCTTTTACAATTGGCAATACCAATCACTCCTACTAATTGATTATTTTGGTCAATGGGAAGTCCTAAAAAAGTATTTAAAGAGCAATTATCTATAGCCCCAACTTTTTGTCTAGGATCGGTGCTAGGATGATTGATAATCACAGGATTTCTCTCGGTTATGACTGCATCAAAAAGGGTCCTTAAATTGTGAAATTTTATTCCTTGGATAGCATTAGTGTCGTAATTTTTCCTTGTTTTTTCATTCCAGGTGATCTGAGTTAATTCATAGGTCTCTAGATAATTATTTCCTCTAGCTTTCATGTAGATTTTGTCTAAATAGGTTTGTCTTTCCTTGCTGTAGAAAACTTCTCCAATAAAACTATACTCGCTTTCGGTTAGGATTAATAAATTTTGTAATAAGTCATTGAATAAAATCGTGGGATTTACATCGGCAATAAATTGGGACTGTGCTAAACTAATTGCTTGTAATAGTTGATGGCTTTTTTTTTCTTTGGTAATATCTTCACTTATACAGACTAAAGACGCGGGATTATTCGGCTCTTGTTTTCTTAATTGTTCTTCTAGTTTTTGATTTTTGATTTTTTCTTCTTCTAATTGGTGCTTAATCTGTTTAAGATGTAGCGATCGCTGGAAAAGTAGCAGTGAAGTGAGGACAATAACTGTAAAACTTAGTATATTTATCATGTTTCCTCGTAATGACAATCAAAGATACAAAAATGTCCCGACTTATTATTGTGCGGCAATATCATAACCTATCATTTTTCTTCTAAAATGATATTATTATTATTTTTACTTAATCCACAAGAGTAAAAATTACTACTTTTATATTTGATTGATTAGTTTAATAATAGTTGTTAGATTTAAAAAATGAACAATACTTAAAGGGAATAAGCGTTGTGATTTAAATCACGGCATTTTTGGTGTAATTAGCCTTCAAATATAAGAATAATACTTATTTTAAACAGTTCTTGTTTTTTTGCTAATTAGTTAGTACCCGATTATGATTAGAGCAAATCCTACCCGAATGCTAGTTGTAGAAGATGATCCCAACGATATTGAACTAATTCAACTAGCTCTAAAAAATTAGTATCTTCTCAAAAAGCCAGGGGTCACTCGCTGCGAAAACTTAGGCCAAAC
>NZ_JARVCN010000112.1:0-10102 GCF_038442745.1 Crocosphaera sp. Alani8 | reverse complement strand
GGTTTGATAAATCCCCCTCGTTTATAGTGCGGGGCTTCTCGGCGGTTAGCTAAAAATTGCTGTTATTGTCTTGATTTTGCTATGACTATCATTCTTTGTCCATGTCTTCAATCCTTCGTAGCATCACTCGAATGCCATAATTAGGGTTGGATAATTTATAAAAAACTTATCTCTTTTTCTTGCTTCATCGTATCATAATTGTGCTGCAAGATTATGTTTTTTTTGGAGCGATCGCAGTTAATTTTAAACATCACCTTCAGGGGTTATTTCTCTTGAAAATCCATAACTATAGGGTTGATCAGATCATAAGAGAAAGAACAGGTTAACCAATTAATTGTTAAGAAACAATCACGACTATTACCTGTCCTTAGTTTACCATTTTTTAGGTAATTCATTAAGAATTGGGGTTAGAATCCCCGCTATAGGGTTGGACTCCAATAGAAGGAGGTATATTGTCATGATCTGGGCTAAAGGCTTCTGCGATCGCTTCAGCTAATTTACCAAAAAATCCAGGTTGTTGTTTTAATTCGTTGAAAGCTTCGTCGATGTGTTCAACGGAAAATTCAAACCCTTCTTCTTTGGCTAATGAGGTTAGTTCTTCCTGATTTTTAATGGTTTGCAATTTGTCTTTGAGGTCTTGATTTTTAGCAGCCTCACCTAAGAATTGAATAACTTTCTCTTTGGCCATAATCATTCCTTAACTACTTAACAAAGTGAAACAACTCATCTATCTGTTGAGTTTCTATCTTAATTATAACTTTATGCTCTTTCGGACTATACTTTTATTCCCAAAACTTTACTATTTTTTATTTTAAAATTATTAATCTTAACACTGAGATCAATGAAATCTCAATGATGAATTTTTATAATAACTATTATGCTTTTTTGTAATTATTTTAAGTAGGAAAACGATGAGCAACAGAGTTATTATTACCCATCGTGTACTTCCTATCTTCACTAACTGTTTTTAGCTTCTAAATTAGCAATACGACTTTGTAGCTCTTGATTCTCTTGTTTTAGTTTTTCAAGTTCCTCTCTTAAGGATTGAATACCTTGATCTGACTTCAATTTTTTCTGCACTCTCTTAATAGCTTCCTCTGCTCTCCTCTTAACTCTTCCGTCAGGGGTTCTCTCAGCTAATCCTTGTAAGATACTGATTGCTTTTGGGGTTTCCATTTGTCCTAATGCTACGGTAACAGCTACTTGAGTTAGGAAAAAACTTTCTTGAGAAATAGAGTCCAAATTGTCAAAAATTACCTCTAGTTTTTCGGGGTTTTGACCTGTGGAAATAGTGCCTAATGCACGAATTGCAGCTAACCTTAATGGTTGAGGAATTCCTAACTTTGTGTACTCGATAATAACATCTACAGCATCACCGTTAGTTGTCAGGTTACTTAACCCACTGATTGCGCCTGATCTAACCACTTCGTTCCACCCTGAACGGGTTTCTAAAACATTTTTTAATAAGTCAATTACCTCTGGTGCTTTCTCTTTTAAACTGCCTGATAAAATCCCTCCTAAACTACTGGTGATCGCTGCTTCACAGTAGTAACTTGCATCTTCAGTTTCCAAGCAGGTTTTTAGGGTTTCATAGCACTGTTCATTTTTGATTTTTCCTAAGCTTCCAATAACGGTGCGACGAACTTTTTGATCTTCATCTTCTAATCCTTTTACTAAAGCTTCTCCTGCTTGATCTAAGGTGATTTTTCCTAACTGTTTGGCAGCTTCTAATCTTACCCCCCAAAAAGGATCTTTTGTCAAGGATTTTTCTAGGGTGTTAATAGCGTCTAGGTTCCCTTTCTTGCCAATGGCAATGGCTGCATAGATGCGAGAAACAGGATCAGGATCGTGTTCTAATTGTGCTTTCAATTCTGCCATCGGATACTCTAATTCCACGGTTTTTAAGAAATAGTTATTAACATCAAAGCTAATGTAATCTGGTTTCTTATCTAATGGGAAATAAAAGGTTTGTTGTTTTTCATGCAGACGGAAAGTAAGGATTTTGGTAGCAGCATCTTTATACCCAAACCCGATAGGAATTTTGAGGTCAAAAATATCTTTTGTATTTCCGTCTTCTTCTTTTGCTTGGGTTTGAGTAATGGTTAACTTGGCTAAGTTATTATCATTGTCCCAACTATAATTTATCTTATAGTCTGGGTGTCCTCCTCGGAATACATATTGATCGAAAAGGAATAATAAGTTATAACCTGTGGCTGTTTCTATTGCTCTTAACAAGTCAATAGTTTCTACTGTTTTGTGAGCATTATCATTGACAAACCGGTGAATTGCTTTATTGAATAAATCTTCTCCTAAAATGCCTCGAATCATGTGATAAACACAAGCACCTTTTTCGTATAAATGGCGGTCGTATAATTCAATTGCTTCTCGATAAACATTGGTAACAATGGGGCGACGATAACGGGAAGAATCTTCTTCTAAGTAACTTCTAGCTTCGTTTAATAAATAATAAGCAGCATCGTCTTTTCCGTACTCGTGATCGGCCCACAAAACCTCAGAATAAGATGCCATTCCCTCTTTGATCCAAGCGTGTGACCAATGTTTGATAACCACTAAATCCCCGAACCATTGATGGGCTAATTCGTGGGCAACTAAACTTTCTGTAAAGGGTTTATCTTTGACTGCTTTTTCGTCTAATAAACAGCGATTGGTTAACAATGTTGTGGAGGTATTTTCCATGCCTCCAAAAATGAAGTCACTGACACAAACTTGAGCATATTTAGGGAAGGGATAATTATAACCAAATTTAGTGGAAAAATAGTCAATCATTTGAGGGGTTTTTCCCATACTTATTTTTCCTTGTTCTTCTTTTCCTTTTTCTACATAATAGTTAACAGGAATCCCCTTCCATTCGTCCTTAATTTCACTAAATTCTCCTACTGCCAAAGTCATTAAATAAGTAGGATGAATTTCTTTTTGTAACCAGTGATAAATAGTTTCTTTTCCTACGGTTTCCTGGTTGATTAATTCTCCGTTGGAAATGGCCATGAAGTTATTAGGAACTTTAACTCTAATTTCTGATGTAGCTAACTGTCCAGGATAGTCGAAACACGGAAACCAAAACCTTGAATCTTCGTCTTCACCTTGGGTCCAAACTTGGGTTGGTTTGTCTGGATAATGTTCATCTGGGGCGATAAAATAAAGTCCTCGTTGGGGATTTTTTACACCGTAGTTTATGGCAATTTTAAGAGACTCTTTTTTGCTAGGTTGTAGCAGATTAATGGTTAATTTTTCTTTGTCGTAATCGAAGGGTTGACTAACTTCGTTAATTAACACAGAATTGATGTCTAAATCAACAGCATCGAGGATCATCTGCTCAATTCCAGGACGCACCGGTGTTAAAGTAATTGTGCAAGTTCCCGTGAAGCTTTGCCCAGGTATATCTAAGCTTAAATCGAGGAAAATATGATCAACTTGTCCGTAGCGATCGGGGTTATAATGGGGCTTAGCTCCAGGTAATTCAAATTTACGGTTATTACTTTCGCTATCAAAGTTTTTTAGAGTCATAGGATTTGTAACAATAAAGAATTCACAGAATATGGACAGTCTAGAAACATATAATATTATATTACATAATTAAAGATAGTGAAGCATCCAACCTCAGTTCGGTGTTAGGAGTTAGGAGTTTGGAGTTAAACTTTTTTGACGAGATAATAGCTGTTTGATACTCCTGAGAGTGAGAGATTTTCTATAAATTTTCTTATATGTAACTCAGGTGGACAAGTCTATCCTACCTAACACTAATTGGTAAAATAACGGTATTAAAAAAAGATAAATTATTGTTATAATCCTCAAATTCTGTTCGATGATGAAAATAGAAGTCTCATCATTCAGCCCTATGATAAATCCTTCTAAAAAACACCTCTGATGTTGCCCCAACTACCCTTGAGAAATTGATTGGTTGGCGATATTTCTTTTCAAAACTGTCAAGTATTCGCAACAAAAATTATCACTTCACCTGATCGATTGCAAAATAGAGAGAACACTATGAACAGTAAAACTTACGCTACTATTGATGGTAACGAAGCCGTTGCTAGAGTTGCCTACCGTCTCAACGAAGTCATCGCCATCTATCCCATCACCCCTTCATCCCCCATGGGAGAATGGTCCGACACTTGGGCTTCCACGGAAAAACCCAATCTCTGGGGTACTGTGCCTTCTGTGGTGGAAATGCAGAGCGAAGGGGGGGCGGCTGGTGCTATTCACGGATCGTTGCAAACAGGGTCCCTCACCACCACATTTACAGCCTCTCAGGGCTTATTATTGATGCTGCCCAACCTCTATAAAATAGCAGGGGAACTCACTGCCACAGTGATCCATGTAGCAGCGCGCTCCCTAGCAGCACAGGCTCTATCTATTTTCGGAGATCATGGGGACGTAATGGCGGCTCGTAGTACAGGTTTAGCCCTGATCGCCTCTGCATCCGTGCAAGAAGCTCAGGATATTGCGGCCATTACCACCGCAGCCAGTTACGAAGCGAGAGTGCCTGGAATACACTTTTTTGATGGGTTTAGGACTTCCCACGAAGTACAGAAAGTAGAATTATTAGACGATAGTGTGTTGCGATCGCTGATCAAAGACGAATGGGTGATTGCCCACCGTCAAAGAGCTTTAACCCCCGATCACCCGGTCATTCGAGGAACAGCACAAAACCCCGATGTTTACTTTCAGGCCAGAGAAACCGTTAATCCCTTCTATGCAAACTATCCCGACATTTTAGAAAAGGCCATGGATAAGTTTGCCCAACTAACAGGAAGGCAATATAAACTCTACGAATATCACGGTGATCCTACGGCGGAAAGGGTAATTATTTTGATGGGTTCCGGTTGTGAAACCGTCCACGAAACCGTAGATTACTTAACCAATAAAGGGGAAAAAATAGGGGTATTAAAAGTACGTTTATATCGTCCCTTTGCCGCAGAAAAATTAATCGCAGCTTTACCCAAAACAGTTAAAAAAATTGCTGTTTTAGATCGCACCAAAGAACCAGGAGCAGCAGGAGAACCCTTATATCTGGATGTAGTTACAGGGTTCATGGAAAACTGTCAAGAAATGCCTCTACCAAAAATTGTCGGTGGACGCTATGGTTTATCCTCAAAAGAGTTTACTCCTGCTATGGTAAAAGGAGTATTTGATAACTTAGCTCTAGATAAACCCAAAAATCATTTTACTGTTGGTATTAAGGATGATCTTAGTAATACCAGTATTGATTACGACCCTAATTTTTCCACCGAACCAGATAAAGTTGTGCGAGCAATATTCTACGGTTTAGGGTCAGACGGAACAGTGGGTGCTAACAAAAACTCCATTAAAATTATTGGAGAAGAAACCGATAACTATGCCCAAGGTTATTTCGTTTATGACTCCAAAAAATCCGGTTCGGTTACAGTGTCTCATTTACGGTTTGGTAAAGATGCCATTCGCTCAACCTATTTAGTCAATAAAGCCAACTTTGTCGCTTGTCATCAATGGGAATTCTTAGAAAAATTTGACCTGCTAGAAACCGCCACCCAAGGGTCAACATTTCTCATTAATAGTCCCTACGAACCCGAATACGTTTGGCAAAAACTACCCCGTCTAGTACAAGAACATATTATTAACAAAAACATTAATGTCTTTGTCATAAACGCCTACGAAGTTGCCAAAAATGCAGGGATGAGAGGCAGAATAAACACCGTCATGCAAGTATGCTTCTTTGCCTTAGCCAATGTCCTCCCCAAAGAAGAAGCGATCGCACAGATAAAAAAATATATCCGTAAAACCTACGGCAAGAAAGGGGAAGAGATCGTACAGATGAACATTAAAGCAGTGGATGCAGCTTTAGATCATCTCCATCAGGTAACTCTTCCCACAACAGTGGATAATAACGCCCCCAACATGGACGCTCCTATTCCAGATACCGCCCCCACCTTTATCAGAGATGTTTTAGGTAAAATGATGGCTAGGAAAGGGGAAGAGATTCCTGTCAGTGCCTTACCTTGCGATGGCACCTATCCCAGTGGCACTGCAAAATGGGAAAAACGTAATGTGGCCCAAGAGATACCCGTTTGGGAAGAAGATGTCTGCGTTCAGTGTGGTAAATGTGTCCTAGTTTGTCCCCACGCCGTCATTCGTTCCAAAGTGTACGAAGAAGCTGCCCTAAATAATGCCCCCGTAACCTTCAAAAGTGCTGATGCTAAAGACGCAGACTGGAGAAAAACCCACCTGAAATTTACCATCCAAGTAGCTCCAGAAGACTGTACCGGTTGTGGGGTTTGCGTCGATGTTTGTCCCGCCAAGAATAAATCTCAACCCGAACTAAAAGCTATTAATATGGCACCCCAGTTACCCATCAGGGAACAAGAACGAGAAAACTGGGACTATTTCCTCTCTATTGCTAACCCAGACCGAAATACCCTCAAACTCAACAGGATAAACCATCAACAGATGCAAGAACCCTTGTTCGAGTTTTCTGGTGCCTGTGCAGGTTGTGGGGAAACCCCTTATCTCAAGTTAGCCACCCAGTTATTCGGCGATCGCATGGTAGTTGCTAACGCCACGGGATGTTCTTCCATTTATGGTGGTAACTTACCTACAACACCTTGGACTCAAAACCAAGAAGGAAGAGGTCCAGCATGGTCTAACTCCCTATTTGAAGATAACGCAGAATTCGGTTTAGGGTTCCGTGTCTCCATCGATAAACAAGGGGAGTTTGCCACGGAGTTAGTGAAGAGTTTAGCTGCTGATATTGGGGAAGCGTTAGCAAAAGGGTTATTAAACGCTCAACAAACGAATGAAGCAGGGATATTTGAACAACGACAACGAGTAGCCATCTTAAAACACCGTTTAGGGGAGTTGAAAGACAGTAACTTAGAGGAAACCACCCAAGCTAAAGTTACCATGTTGCAGTCCGTCGCCGACTATTTAGTTAAGAAGAGTGTTTGGATCATCGGTGGTGACGGTTGGGCTTATGATATTGGTTACGGTGGTTTGGATCATGTGTTAGCCAGTGGACGCAATGTTAACATTTTGGTCATGGACACCGAAGTTTATTCTAATACAGGGGGACAAGCATCTAAAGCCACACCTCGGGCTGCGGTAGCTAAGTTTGCAGCCGGTGGTAAACCCTCACCCAAAAAGGACTTAGGGTTAATGGCTATGACTTACGGGAATGTTTATGTTGCCAGTGTAGCTATGGGTGCAAAGAGTGAGCATAGTGTCAAAGCCTTTTTAGAAGCAGAAGCCTATCAGGGTGTCTCTTTGATTATTGCCTATTCTCACTGTATCGCCCACGGTATTAATATGACCACTGCCATGAGTTATCAGAAGGACATTGTAGACAGTGGACGTTGGTTATTGTATCGTTATCATCCCGACTTAGTAGGAGAAGGAAAGAACCCCTTACAGTTAGATAATAGACGACCGAAGCTTCCCGTTGAACAGACTATGTATCAAGAAAACCGTTTCAAAATGTTAGCTAGAAGTAAACCAGAGGCTGCCAAGGAACTGCTGAAAGAAGCGCAAGCGGATGTTAATACCCGTTGGCAAATGTATCAATATTTAGCAGCCAGGCAGTTAGAAATAAGTAACGGTAATGGACACAGTAAAGCGGATGTTGAGGTAGTAACTTCTGTTAAATAGGTTTCGTTTTTAATGTTTTAGGGTGGGTTTTTTAGGACTCACCCTAAATCTATGATTTATGAATTATTTTTGGGCTATCATTCGTTGTCTTTGTAGGTTTAGGTAACTGAATGAACTGAAAAAATAGTTCTTTAGCATAGAGTTGACCAAATCGGTACATACGCAATAATGACATAAGAATTCCTAACAGTAATAATAATAATATTTTCCAATTATTGAAACCATTTTCGATTAAGAAGAGGATGAATGAAACAATAAATGCAGAGGCGATTCCTCTAAACAAGCCATAATTACCATTAAAAATATCAAAACGAAATATATTTGCGTTAGAATAGTTATTTTGTAAAAATTCAATTGGATTAGTTAATTGAATATCATATCCTCTGACAGCAGTTACACTATCAAAGTAAGTATATCTCTGTCTGGTTGTTTCATATTGATTTTGATTTGTAGGAAAAGAAAATTGAGAAAATAATGATAATTCTTGTTGCGTTGTTATATCCAAATCCTTGGCATTGTTAATATCAATTACAGTGAGGTTGCCATTGGAATGTTCAATAATAGTACAATCACCATGACCGACATTCAAGAAGTGAACCTTTAACATAATAATTTAGTCAGTAACTCCATATGTAGGGTTTTGCTTTCCAAAAAGCACTAAATATAGTATAGTTTTTTTGTTCTGATATATATAGATTGTAGTATTAAATTTTCATTAAATTTTTTTCTGTGATCACCAATATTTCATTGTAGTGCGATCGCCGATATTGTAGGTTGGGTTGAGAGACGAAACCCAACATAAGCTATTCTTGTTTTTGACATTGATTGGTTGGGTTGCACTTTGTTTAACCCAACCTACAAAGCGATAACATATTGATGGGATAAGATATATAAATTTGAATCAATTATGCAATTTGAGTGGGATGAAAACAAAGCAAAACAGAACTTATCAAAACATGGTGTTTCTTTTGAAGAAGCAAAAACTATTTTTGATGATCCCTTATATGTTGACTTCTACGATCCTGATCATTCAGACAATGAAGAACGTTATCTTATGGTAGGACAATCTAACCGAGGACGTATATTGATTTTATCTTATACTGAAAGAGGGAATAGAATTCGCCTTATTAGTGCTAGAGAAGTCACACCAAACGAGAGAAAAACTTATGAACAAGGATAACCCTAATGTCAATGATGACTTAAGAGAAGAGTATGATCTCACCAGTTTAAAAGTCAGAAAATTTGGTCGCAATAGAAAAAGCTTTGCCGGTCATATCGTCCGTTTAGATGAAGACGTAGCTGAAATGTTTCCTAATGCAGAAGCAGTCAACGAAGCATTAAGATTTTTAATGAGGGTAACACAACAAAATCAATCTCCTAAAATATAGTGCGATCGCTGATAGGTAATATATTTTATTAATTACTTATGGTCAAATTACCAAACAGGAGAGAAAACTTTATGAACAAAATTTCCGTTAATGAACTTGAACAAAAAATTGAAGCAGGAGAGGAAGTGGTTGATACTTGTTTTGATGCTTCAACTACTAGAGTGGGAAAAGTTTATACAAAAGTTTCTAGGAGAAAATATAGTGCGATCTCGAAGAGATACGCTTTGCGGTGCGCCTATCTTGTAGATTAGGTTGAGAGACGAAACCCAACATAACTTTTTCTTGTATTTTACATTTATTGGTTAGATTGTATTTTTTTTTGAACTTAATGCTAAAATGAAAGTTATACTGTTACCTAATGTGTAAAGTGCCATGAGTAACAAAGAAGCCGTGATTGAACTGGTGAAACGTTTACCCTCAGATGTTTCCTTAAGAGAAATTGCTCAAGAAATCGAATTTATTGCAGCAGTACAAGAAGGACTTGACGAAATTGATCAAGGCAAAGGTATTCCCATAGAAGAAGTTGAAAAAATGATAGATTCATGGACTATCAAGTAATTTTTTCCCCCAAAGCAGTTAATGATTTAGAGAAAATTGTTAGGTATATTGCTATCAATAATCCTGAAGCAGCAAAAAGAATAGGCCAGCAATTACTCAGTAAAGCTAAAGAACTAAGTAAATTTCCATTAAGAGGTCAAATAGTACCTGAATTGAATGATCATAACCTACGTCAATTAATTCTTAAACCCTATCGTATTATTTAT
The DNA here is from genome assembly GCF_038442745.1 of Crocosphaera sp. Alani8. NCBI lineage: Bacteria > Bacillati > Cyanobacteriota > Cyanophyceae > Chroococcales > Aphanothecaceae > Crocosphaera > Crocosphaera sp. Alani8. Next base: position 312 of record NZ_JARVCN010000112.1, on the reverse strand, counting down.
CGAGTTGAACAATCTAACAAACAGATTAGTATCGCTAGATTTTGGCACTCATCAAGAGAAAGTTTAGAATTATGATAAAGTGCGATCGCTTGTAAAATTATCTACGACAATATTTGTAAATTTATAGTTGAAGAATTTTCCGAAGATATTGCTACTTGGCTATTAGGAGAACCCATTGAGTTAGTAGAATTAAGTCCTAAATAACTATCTCTCGAACCAATAAGGGCTGATTCTCTTATTTTACGTCAATCCAATTATACAGGGCAAACGCATCTAAAATGTAGGCAGAATTAAGTTATAATGTGTTCAAGA
>NZ_JARVCN010000111.1:0-10152 GCF_038442745.1 Crocosphaera sp. Alani8 | reverse complement strand
TTGAAGTAAATTGTACCACAACCACGCTTCAACTGAAACCGTTAGAACCAGGTTTGTTTTACTCACATCTGATTATTGTTCTCTAATTTTGAAAGAGAATTAATGCAAACCCTCATCAAATAAGGGTTTTAGCTATCGATTCTCATATCAACTTTTCTTGGTGCAAGATGTGAGTTTTATAAATTTAATCGGTGTTTAGCTTTTCTATTTGAGAAATAGCTATTTTGACAAATTGTGCAATCCCTTCTCGTTTTTCCGCTAACTTTGCTTGTAATATTGGTAAAACTTCAGGTTTTCCTAATTTTCCCAAAGCGAGAATCGCTCTTTGTGCGACCTCTAGATTATCATCCTCTAAGAGAGGAATTAATTTTGGTAAAGCCACTTGGGAAGGAAATCTGCTCAAACTAGCAATGGCTTCGAGTCGCACTTCGAGATCATCATCTTGAAGAACTGAGAGAATCGCATTTTGGGATAACTTATCTCCATGTTCTTCAGCAATCTTAGCAATCCCTTCTAAAGCAGCTAGGCGTATGTCTGTCTTGTCAGATTTGAGGGCAAGATGTAAAGGTTCCACTGCCTCAACCCCTGCGCGGGCTATCGCCCAAGTAGCTTGACCTTTAACTGGTTCAGGATATTCCCCAGCAATAACTTCCAATAAAGCAGGAAGTGCGGCAGAACCAATCCCAGCTAAAGCCCCTGTTGCTGAACTTCTGACCACTGTATCCTCATCTTTGACCATCGCACCTATCAAATGAGAAATTGTATCGGGTTGGCGAATTTTAGCTAAGGCTTTTGCTGACGAGCGACGCACTACGGGATTACTATGATGGGTGAGAGCTTCTACCAAGAAAGAGACTGCTGGCTGACCTATTTTGCCAAAGGCTTCTACTAAGCTCAATCTCACCAATCCTCTTTTATCGGCTAAGGCTTCCACCATTCCCTCTAATAATTGAGAGTTTTCGGCATCAAAAATCCCCTGGCTAAGTTGTTCATTAATTTGTTCGACGAAATGTTCTGTTGCATCAGAAGTAGGAAATTTCTCGGAAGAATTGAGCATCATAAGTTTAAGTCAATCCCCAAAATTTAAATTTTTGTTACATTATTTCTCATAAAAAGGACTAAGAGAACCCTTCCATTATTTCATATTTTATAGACTATTCATAAAATTTTGTCTAAAGACAAGGAGTAAGAAATGTTCGATGCTTTTTCCAGAAAAGTAGCCACCTCAGACACTAGTGGTAAATTTATAGGTGGTAGTGACCTAGATGAACTAAAAAATTTCATTTCTTTGGGCAACCGTCGTCTAGATGCTGCCAACTTTATCGCCAGTAACTCTAGCTGTATTGTCTCTGATGCTGTAGCTGGTATTGTTTGTGAAAACTCTGGTTTAACAGAACCAGGTGGTAGTATCTATACCAACCGTAAAATGGCTGCTTGTCTCCGAGATGGTGACATCATTCTCCGTTACATCACCTATGCCGTTTTAGCAGGAGATGCTTCAGTTCTTAATGATCGTTGCTTAAACGGTTTAAAAGAAACTTACGCAGCTTTGGGTGTTCCTACAGCTAGTGTGGTTCGTGCTGTCAACATTATGAAAGCGGCTGCGGTTGCCTTTGTTAATAATACAGCTTCTCAGCGTAAAATGACCGTAACTGAAGGTGATTGCGCTACTTTGGCTTCAGAAGTTGCTAGTTATTTTGATGCAGTAACATCAACTATTAGCTAGTTTTGACTGTTTAGATAACTTTTAATCAAGCTGATGCTTGATCTTGAATGACATTAATTGAAAATTGGAAAATAGGAGAAACGATTAGTCATGAAATCAGTGTTAACCACCACTATTGCAGCAGCAGATACCGCAGGTCGTTATCCTAGCGGTTCTGATTTAGAGTCCATTGCTGGTAATATTCAACGGGCTGAAGCGCGTCTAGAAGCTGCGGATAAGCTTGCTGGTAATTACGAAGCGGTTGCTAAAGAAGCCGTTGATGCAGTTTATGCCGAATTTCCCGAAGGAATTAGTAAAAACTGTCCTCCTGAAGTTCGCAAAGACAAGTGTATGCGGGATGTGATTACCTACTTACGGTTAATCAATTATTGTTTAGTTGTTGGTGGTACTGGACCTCTTGACGAATGGGGTATTGCTGGAGCGCGTGAAGTTTACCGTGCTTTAGGAATTAATACTGCTGCTTATGTAGCTGCCTTCACTAAAGTAAGAGATCGTATCTGTGTTCCTCGCGATATGTCTGCTCAAGCTGCCACAGAATTAACTGGATATATCGACTATTTAATCAACTCCATGTCCTAGAGACATTGCTATCAATTTAATTGAGTTGAATTAATTCTTTTTAGGGAACTCTGCGCAGGATGCTTTATCTAATTGGTTCAGTGTAATGCTTAGAGTTCCTTAGAATTGTCAGGTGAGTGTTTGAAGGGATAAAGATGGATTCTATAGACAAGCTTAATGAAGAACTGTTACAGGCCACTAAAGATGGGGATTTAGAAGTTGTTCAATCTTTAGTAGATCGAGGGGCTGATGTTAACGTTAAGGACAAAGAAAATGCCACCCCTATCATGCGTTCTGTGTCTCGTAACTATCAGGAGATAGTGAAATTGTTGATTGAACAAGGGGCTGATGTTAATGCTATCAATGATTGGGGATACACCCCATTGAAATATGCTACCAAACTTAATCTCAAAGAAATGCAGCAAATTCTCAAGGATGCTGGAGCAACGCAATAATATCAACCCAATAAAGGAAAAACCTTCAAACAAAAATATGTACAATATGGGTCTAAATAGCGTTAGATAGTTCTTTTTTGCCGAAAATCGGTTCTTGGCTTAACCCTCTTCCGTCACTTTCGGAAACCCCCTGTTATTTCTAAGTCCCACAACCCTTTGATAATAAGCGATCGCTAACTTTTTTCTGATAAAAACTAAAATTTTTTATTTCTATTAGTGAGCGATCGCCGGACAGCTTATTCAGAAAGCGGTACAGAGTTTAACTTTTATCTGGTCTTGCCCCAGAGTGACGGAAGAGGGTTATGAGTCGAATTACGATCATTGCAAAAATCTCCTAAACAATAACTAATTAAATTGCAAATTAGAGCAAATCATGACTGTCCAGATGAACAATCAATTAATAGAAGCAGCTAAGAGGGGTGATACTAAGACTTTAAGTTTATTACTGGAGAAAGTTGTTGATATCGATCACAAAGATGCTCTTTTTGGTAGAACTGCATTGATGTGGGCTGCGCGAGAAGGACAAACCTTAACATTACAAGTTTTACTGGAAAAGAATTCTCAGGTAAATGAGAGAGATAAATATGGTGTCACTCCATTACAAGCAGCCGGATCATTAGGACAGACAGAAGCCGTCAAAATCTTACTCAAATATAAAGCAGACATTAATGCTCAAGATAAACATGATTGGACTGCATTGATGATGGCAGCAGCCCATGGCCATAGAGATACTGTACAGGTTTTACTCAAACAGGGAGCAGATATTAATATTCAAGATGAGCATGGTTATACAGCATTAATGATGGCTCAAAAACAAGGTTATATCGATATTGTACTACTCCTCAAATCCTCAATGTAAACATGAATAGTCCTTTTCTAAATTTATTTCCTGGTTTAACAGAAGAAAAAGCCATTGAACTTCTAGAAACACCAGTAGAACAACTCAAAGAAAAATATCATCGTTATCTCGCAGCAGCACATTTAGTTAACTTTCCCACTGAACGCTCTATCGCAGCACTCATCAAAGTTTTACAAGATCCTCACCCTGCAAGAGAAAATCGTCAAGCACAACGCAAAGCTATCGAATCATTGGGACGTTTAAAAGTTGCTGATGCGATTGAAGTCATGCGGCCTTTTTTGGCAGATAATGATCGCTATATGGTAGAAAATACGGTTTGGGCGATCGGGGAAATTGGCTCATCTGACCTGGATATTCTTGAAGAAATTGCTCATTTATTAAACAAAGAAGGGCAAATTTATCGAGTTATCATTCAAACTCTAGCAAAACTCAATTACCAACCAGCATTAGACAGAATTGCTCCCTTTACAGAGTCAGAAGATTCGGCGATCGCCTGTGCTGCCATAACTGCTAAGAGCAAGTTGTCAGGAGATAATACCCAAGTCCATCGCATTATCCATTTCTTGAATGATAAAAATATTCATGCTCGACGAGGAGCGATTCAAGACCTGATGGATTTAGAATATGATGCTGCTATTTCTAATATAGCCGTTGCTCCTGTTTCCCAGTCTCTACGGCTTCGGGGAATGAGATTTTTAGCAAATAAGGCACAAGAAAAGGACAATTTTGATTTTTCTGAGGTAGAGTTAAGTTTTGATTTAGCTATTTGGGATCATCCCCAAGACCTGAAAATGGCTTATAAATACACTGAAGAACCCACTTTAGAGAGAGTTATTGAAGACCTCTATAATACTAATTTTGGCTATTGTTATTTGGCCAGTAAAGCCATGCTTGAGTTCTATCCCCAGGAAGGAGATATTTTAAAACAATCCTTTGACAAAAACGCTCAAGAAGATTATGGAGCGCACTACCATATTATTAAACTATTTGGTTGGTTAAAATATGAACCGGCTTATGAGCTTTTTATCGATACTTTACTTAATTTAGGAGATAAATTTGTAAAATCAAGAATTGCTGCTGCTATTTCTTTAGGTTATTTAGGTGACAAGCAAGCGATTCCCCATTTAAAAGTTGGTCTAGAAAGTAAAGTTTGGAAATTAAAGTATGCTTGTTTATTAGCCTTAGAGCATTTGGGTGATTCCAGTGGGAAAACCCTTTGTTATAATGACTCCGATTGGCTTATTCAAAGGAAGATAAGTTCAGTGTCGAGGGAACGCGCACCAAGAGAGTAGAACTCTTCAAAAACTCGATATAACTTACTGCGACAGGGATGACAGACTTCTATCTGGGTAGAATCAATGAAACGCTCTCCCAGTAACTTCACCTTTTCTGGTATGTAAAAAACAACAAAATCCATGAGTTGTTGTTTAGACATAAAAAAAGATCTAACCTTGAAGTCGTTATAATGAATGAGTTTTTTCTAGCTATGCAACTTTCTTTGAAACAGGAAAACTTATGGTCATCATGAGTCAAAAAAAGTTGCACACAAAATCAAGTTAACTGATGAATAAGTTAAAAATTATAACACTTTAACATCAGACACTTTACCCCCTAAAAGATAGATTTCTCGCATGGCCTCATTCATACGACTATGGGGAACTTTCATAGTGTAAGAACTAACTCGCTTAACATCTTGGCGACAAACACCTGTGACTGTAATCTCCACAATACGACCTGAATAATCACTCATTTGTGGAATGCCTACTGTTGTCATTGTTGACATAATATAAAACCTCAAATTATGTTGATTAATTAACCCAAAAACGCAAAAAAAATGTCAAAACCCAATAGAATATTAGTCACTAGCGTCTTACCCTTAAAAAACTCAATCTTTTGTTAATTTCAATTCAGTAATTTTAAGGGTGTAGAGGAGATTTAGTGGTTACGAAAAAGCTTTTTAAATTAAAGTGCTTCAGTAATGCTGAGAATACTACCACCTGCATTATGAATAGACTGAAAAGCTTTTGACATACAATTAAAGCTGACAGTAATTTGTTTGTTACTTAATTTTTGCATGCGAGCAAAGTCTTTGGAAGCAGAATAAGTAATCTTAAAACGCTTACCAGTATTGCCATAGTTAGCACCATTCCCCATAGCAAGTGGTTGAATTGGAGTCGCTAAATTAGATGCCAAAGAACTAATTAATTTAGCACTGTTATCTCTGTCGCTGGTAGCGGAACCTCTTAATACAGAAAACATCCGATTGAAGCTGTTATTGTTGAGACCAACCTGCGACCGAATATGACGAGGATAAGGAACGATATCTTCCCCAAAGCTGAAACTATATTCTTCGCTATCGAGATAAGAGTCAATCTCGGCATCATATCCCTGTTCATAATAAATTTCAACGTGTTCGGTGATTTCTGCTTGAGATTGAGGCGCACGACCTAATAAATGCTTGAAATTCAGTTCAATAAAGCGATATGGAGGACAAGCGTAGAAAAAAAGCGACTTATATAACTCAGATTTGGCCACCAGTCTGACAAACTGACGAACGGGAATATCACCACCGCGCAGAAGTGCTTCAGCACTTGCTAAGCGTTGTTCTTCCATTAAATGCTCATTTCCCAAGACCTGCTTGTAAACAGCCCTAATTATGGTTTGCAAGTCGTCTTCAGTCTGTAAGGGACGCATTTCCAAAGGGGCTACTTCAAAGGCATCCAGACCAAGGGTTGCTGAACGAGCCAAATTTCCCATTAACTTTCTCCTAAATAAAAAAGCTTAACATTTTAAAGTTGTCTTTAATTGCTTGACGAAGCAATCTTTAGTCAGAATAAGTAATTAGTGGACATCTCGTCCTTATTTTTGAGCAATAAATTTACAAAAATTATTATTTTTCGTAGATGCTTTCGCACACGCGGAGCGTGACCGCCACTATCCTAGTACAAAGATAAGCACATGGCTCATGGGAGAAGGAAGAACTAATACCAATTTCCTAAAGTCCGGCTACAGATAACGCTCCAAGAATAAAGTCTATTTTGTCTTTATCCCCCCCACCCCCATACCCAGGACTCAACATAGACAGACTGGCGATCGCCCAAAAATTAGGATTATCTGATACAAAAAGGCTCAAATAGCAGGGTAAGCTCATCTGAAGGGTTTGGTTTTCTTCATTTTGGTGAGAGGGTTTTGAATAGTTCTACCCCTAAATCGATAAAACTTGAACAGCCCGTCGTTTCGTCTCCTCACCCCGCCGATCATACTTCGCCGTCGTCACCGGAGAACTATGACCGGCCAACTTCTGCACTGTGACAATATCAACCCCTGCATCCAATAAATCACTACAAAACGTTCGCCTGAAATCATGGGGCGAAAACGACTCAATCCCCGCCATTTTTGCCCGTTTCTGTATAATACGCCAGACCGTATCCGAGTGCATCTGGCCTAACTTTAAATGTCCCCCCCGATGGATACGACAAAACAAACACCCGGACTCTTCCCCTCGCACCCCTAACCATCGCTGAATATACGAAATCGCCTCTAAGGGCAAATAAACCCGTCGAGTCTTCCCCTGTTTCCCCTTACGCACCAACACTTCCCCTGTACTCTCCTCAAAATCCCTTAATTCCAGTTTCACCAACTCAGAGCGTCGTATTCCCGTCCCCCGTAGCATCACCATAATCGCTGCATCCCTGATATCCATCGCACTCTCCTCTCCACAAGTCCCCAACAACGCCCTAATTTCCTCTGAATCAAGAGATCGCCCCCTTAACTCCGGTTCGGCTTGAATATTGGGAAAATCAACCGCTTTTTGATAATCATCAGCAGCCATCAGCCCCAAACGATAAGCCTCTAATAACACCCGTCGCAACGCCGACAGCATCTTATTAGCCGTCACCGGAGCCAACTTTTGTAACAAAGCCACCCTGACAGCAGCCGTATGGTGGTAGCGCAGCATAGACCAATCTAACGTATCCGCATCACAATCCCCATTCGTTAATAACGACGCTATAGTATTAAGAGAATAGCGGATAGTGCGACGACTACCTTCTGATAACCCCGATAAATATACGCTCGCTGGATGCAGGGTCACAGGTATGGGTGCGGTTAATTTGAGATTTTCGGAAGACTGTAGATCGCAATCAATGAGGCTAACCATAATTATTTTGTTAGGGAATCAAGTTTTTCCAAGATTTTCAAACCCTCTTCTGGACTTCCCTTGGCTGCCATTGCTCTAAATCGACTTTCGGCATCAAATTCAGCTAAAGCAATGGTCGACAGTTCTTCAATTAACTTGTTGACACTGATGCCCCTCGCTTGGGCCAGCTCCTTTAATCGGTAGTGCTTATCATCGGGTAAACGAATTGTCAAAGTCGCCATTTTAGTTAACTCCTAATGATTTGTTCGGGTCTTACAATTGATAAATTCGGAAATAATAAATCAGGATTTTGAAAATCTTTAAGATTATTGGTAACAATAGATGAAGCGTTTCCAGCCATTGCTAATTCGATTAAGTGGTTGTCAGCTTCATCCGTTAAATTAGGTCGCCATAAAAAGTAAATATTAACCCATTGACTAACACTCAAAAAAGCTTGGAATAACACCTCTATTTCTGAAGAAGTCAGAGGACATTTAGCTTTTATCTCTTCTCGATTAATAACAGATTCATACTCGCAAAACAGAGCATTGCCCATCAACGGCTGATATTCACCCCTCAAACAACATCGAATTAGTTCACGACTGGGCCCCATAGTTCCAATCAGCGAACTCACAAAAACGCTCGTATCCACGACAATTTTGGTAGTCATGGACTTATGATAGCATATATGCTATCATAAAACCAAGGGCAGGTTAACTCCTCAATTTAGAGATGGAACATAATAGCTCGTGCAAGATACGCTTCTCACGTCCTATTAAATCATACAATCATCTGATTCGCGATTAATGCCCGCTTAATTTGATTAGTCCCCTGAAGCCATTGAATGATAATGGTAATTAAATATGACTCATTCTGTTACTTTAAATATTCCTGATCATTTATATGATCCTCTATTAGAAAAGGCCAATCAAACGGGAAAAAAGCCAGAAGAATTAATGATTGAATATTTACAAACCATGATTAAAAATACAGAAGATGACCCCGTAGAGGAGTTTATAGGGGCTATAGATAGTGATATTTCCGACTGGACGAAAAACCATGAGCTTTATTTAGGAAAGTCTTTATCTGAAGAATAATAGGGACCCCATTGGCAAATTGTAGCTTGTTTGGCAATGAGTTCATCCGCTCGTCCTTCAATTTTCTTTTGACGTGAGGGGGGAATTTGTTCCATAATTTGAGATAGCTTAGGAGCCATTACTAGATAAAACTAAACACTTGATAATTGATGCTCTTGTTCTGAACTTGAATTTATTGTCACTCCAATATAAACATTTAACTCTTTACACAGAACAGAGTAAATAGCTGTTAAATTATCCATTGTCGGATTCCCTTTAGCTGATAGCATTCGATGAAGACTTTTACTGGGTTTAGATGTTTGATTGGCCAGTTCTTCAAACCCTATTGTTGAATTTACTAAATCTCTCAATATAAGTCTGGCCGTCTCTGGCTCCCCATTAAGAAAAAGAGATGTAGCTTCATCAAGCAAGGCTTTAGCCAATTCAGGATCTTGTTTGACTCTCTTATTAACTGTTTCAATATAATCTCTAGTTAAGGCCATAATAATTACCTCTTTTTTTTCTCCTGTTGTTTTCGCTTTTTGTACTCTTGGTATAACTTTTTGGCTTGTTTGATATCAGATGGTTGACTCTTTTTTGTTCCACCACCAAATAAAATTATGAGTTGTTTTCCTTCCATTACTAGGTAAATTCGATATCCAGGACCCCAGTTGATTCTGTATTCTCCAATTCCATTAATCCACTTAATATTTGACGTATTACCTAACTCTAAACGAGACAAAGCAACTGTTACTTTGGCCTCCGCTTGAACATCAAGACTGTTAAACCATTTCTCATAGGGACTTGAGCCATCCTCTCTAATATATTCTTGAACTTTCATCTTAGGTTCAAGAGTAACATATAAGTTACTGTCTCTGTCAAGTCTTTCACTATACACTGTTACCTGAAGACGACACACCTGTATCCTGAAAACAACACACCATGAATGTAAAAGAATTGTGCGGTCTCGCGGAGCGAGTGCCTTCGGCAACGCTATAAGCTTCAATCTCGTAAATCCCTCTACTCTCGTATTTCAGCTGTCGGACTAAAATTACCCAAAGATGACGACGGGAAAGCCTACGCAACCGAACCAATGATCCAGAAATTGGACGACCTAGATCAGCACCTTAAAAATGGTGGAAGCCTCAAACACTACACACCTGTTACCTCAGTTACAACACATCTAGAAAGCACTGATAACGCTAATATTTTAGACAACACAACACAGACAACACAATTTACGACACAGCAAACGACACAGATGAGTTCCTCCGGCGCTATTGCACGTGAGGAATTACTAGAAATTATTGAAGTTTTAGGGACAGCGATCGCTTCTCGAT
>NZ_JARVCN010000110.1:0-38708 GCF_038442745.1 Crocosphaera sp. Alani8 | reverse complement strand
AGATTCTGAAACCTTGGTTTGATACGTTTTTTCCAATTCTTGTCACCCCGTCAAGAATATTCCAGAATCCATTTATACGACTAAGTTCTTCGCTTCGGGATAAATGCGCTCCTCATTGTTCGCTCCATCCTTTACAGAGTAAGCTTTTCAACCTCTTTTACCTTACCTGACTCCTAAAAATAAGCGAACGGTGAGTCTTAAAGCTATTTCTTGTATGTAGTCATGATTGCGGATTGGGGTGTGTTTACTACACACCCTTTTTTTGTACAGTTTTATTATCTTATTGGTAAAAGTACCCCCATAACCTAAGCAAGATCATGGGGGAAATTCTCAATACAACCGTCACCAAAGGGTTGAAATAATTAAAGGCTTTTTTCTTCAATTACCTTATCAATCAGGCCATATTCTTTAGCTTCGTCGGCGGACATAAAATAATCTCTGTCTGTATCTTTTTCAATCTTTTCGAGAGTTTGTCCACATTGATTTGCTAAAAGTTGGTTCAACTGGGAACGAATGCGTAAAATTTCGTTGGCTTCGATTTCGATATCTGTCGCTTGTCTTCGTCCTCCGGTTCCCCCCAGAGGTTGGTGAATCATGATTCTGGCGTTTGGTAAAGCAAGACGCTTTCCGGGAGTCCCTGCTGCCAATAAAAATGACCCCATAGACGCAGCTAAACCAACACAAATGGTGATTACTTCGGACTTAATATACTGCATAGTATCGTAGATAGCCATACCAGCAGTTACCGAACCTCCAGGGGAGTTGATATAAAGATAAATTGGTTTATTGGGGTCTTCGGAATCGAGATATAGCAATAAAGCAACAATACGATTGGCGATACCGTCGGTTACTTCTTGACCCAGGAAAATAATTCTTTCTTGGCCTAAACGAGTATAGATATCAATCCATCTTTCGTATTGACTACCAGGAAGACGATAAGGAACACTAGGAACACCAATAGGCATAAGCTTGACTCAAAGTAAGGGTAAACAAGGTGAGTTAGGAGTTAGGAGTTGAATGATTTTTAAGGGGAACATAATCTTTATCACCCACAACTTAATTTCACTCCCAACTTAGTGATAACTTGGGGAAAATAGTAATTAACCAACTGGACTTAAGGCTTTAGGAAGTTCTTTGGTACTTTCTAAAACACGATCGATCAACCCGTACTCTTTGGCTTTGTCTGGGGTTAAATAGAAAGTGCGATCGATATCTTTAGAAATTTTTTCTGCGGCTTGTCCAGTATTGTGGGCTAAAATTTCTAACATTGTTTGCTTATTATGCAAAACTTCTTTGGCCCGAATTTGAATATCCGTTGCTTGGCCGCGCGCACCAGAACGGTTTTGATTGAGAACTATGGTAGCGTGGGGGAGACTGGCTCGACAGCCTTTGGTCCCTGCGGATAGTATCATCGCCGCTGTCCCCATAGCCTGGCCAATACAAATAGTATGGATGGGAGGCTTAATGTAGTTCATGGTATCGCAAATAGCGAAGGCTTCTGTTTCAAAACCAATGGCATCTCCTGTGTACCAAGATGTCCCTGTGGAGTTGATGTAGAAGAAAATGGGTTTATCGGGGTTATCGAATTGTAAATAAAGCAATTGAGCGATAATCAATTGAGTAACATCAATGCCAACTTGTTGCTTTATTTCATCTGAAGAGAACAGAGGCAATCCTAAGTAGATAATACGCTCTTTCAGTAGTAAGGATTCTAAATCTGGTGGGGGAGTGCGAAAATTCGTATCTCCGTAATAACCAGCTTGAACAGCTTTAATCTCCATTGGTAGGTTGTTTTGGCTAGATGGATGACGAGCAATAATAGCTCTACCATTGATTCTAACGAATTATCGAGAGCATTCTCCAAAAAAAGCTACTCAATGATCTAATTTTGTGATCTTGAGCAGGGATATTAGAGACGGAAAATCTGAATTTTTAGGAATTTAGCAGTGAAAAAGACTTGGTATAATCTAATCTGTAGGGTTCTTTTAGGAACTCAATCCTTGAGTGATCATTTTGATTATCATGGGTTATTCTTAGACGGTAGCATTATGATAATAAGGTATTGAATAGCTTTGACAGGGAGAAACCCCATAAAAAATCAAAGTGCCTTGTTGTGTTTGGCCGCGACTTAAATATTCATTAATTTGACTTAATGACGCAATAATACCAGTCACTTGCGGGATGTGATACACATCACTGCCATACAAAATCTGCCATTAATTCCATGATCGATAACAATAAATATTCTCTCATACCCCAAGTTAAGAAATCAATTCACTAATTAAACTCAAAAGTAAAGTATTGAAAAAACAAACGAAACTGCTTAACATAATAAATTTTAAACAGTAATTCTAACCCCCCTAAAGCATAGGGACTAAACACGACCAATTTTATACCTGTTAATAGGGTTCTTTTTTTAAGTGCTACGAAAAACCAATGCCATCTAACATAAGATTGAATAACCAATATTTTAGGAAGTTTTTTTTGATGTTTATTGTGAACTAATTTGTAAATATTTTGCTTGATTTTTATATTCATTTCGCAACGTTTTTGTAAAGATAATTGCTTATGACAAGACCCTGTCCATAATCTTCTATAGCCTATCAGGTGATTAATGAAAAGCACATCACCATACTGACAGATTCTACTCCATGAATCAATATCATCATAGTTTCCATCGAATGTACTGTCCCATCCTTGTGATTTTAGAAAAGCTTGTTTATTAAAAGCCACCTGAACTGGAGTTCCTAATGGTAGCATATCTAGCAGCATTCCATAATGAATATCTTCCTGATGAACACAAAAAGAACTATTAGTATATGTTTTTGTTTGACCAATTTTTTTTCCTTGAGAATCAGTTATTGTGACTTGACCAGAGCAAATAACAGCATTGGGGAAGTCACAAATAGCTTGAGTCAGCACCTCAATACATTGAGGCTCTAGATAATCATCATCATCTAATAGTTTTATCCATTGATTGCTGGCGAGTTTTACTCCTCTATTAACCGCTGCAGAATGACCTCTATTTATACAATTACGACAATAAATAATACGATTACCTAAGCTTCTCATATAAGCTTCAGTTCCATCTGATGATCCATCGTCAACAACAATAATCTCACAAGGTACTGTTTGTATTAAAGCTGACTTGAGAGCAACTTTTAGAAAAGGTAATCTGTTATAAGTAGTAATGATAATTGTAAACTTTTCCATAGTAATCAATTTAATTAATACCTGATTTTTGTAAAGTTAATCCATTAATGGAAGATAAAAGCAACCAAGGTAGTAAATTGACTCTAGTATCAAAAATGACAACATCAAAGATATTAAAAATGGCATAGGATAATAAAGCTACTAAATAACTAAAAATAATTACTTTAAATTCTTTTTTAATGATTCTTTTTAAGTTTTTAGATTTATAATATTTCGAGATTGTTTTGAAAAAATCATTTCTTATTGTATAAGTATTTGATAAAGACTTGAAAAGTATTACTCCTTTAATTACAATCCATCCAACTAAACTATATAAACAAAGGGTGGCTGGAATTCCAACTTCTGAAGTGAGCATAAGAATTAAATTATGAGGGTGACTTATAAAAGTCTGAGTCTCAGCTTCATAAAGATATCCAAAATTACCTAATCCCCCTCCGATCCAAGGAGACTGAATTGTAAAATTCCAAGCAAATTTCCACTGAGTTATACGCAATGTATTAATATCACGTTCTGGGTATAAAGAATCATTTAATCGTCCCCAAATAAAGATTGGAATGATTGATTGTAACCGATTTTGAAATGAAAAGTTGCCAAAAGCAGTAGAAAAAACTATTGTTATCCCTGTTGCTACTGGAATTAATAGCCAATACCAGCTCAAATACAAAATAAAGGCTAAACAACTAAGAAAAGTAACCATCCAAGCATTACGAGAATGGGTCAAGATTAAGGCAATAACGATTAAACTGTTGCATATAATCAAAATAATTGCTTTGATAAGATTATTGAGGGAAATAGGGCGCAAAAATTGGGCTAACAACAACCCTAAGCCTAAAATAAACACAGTCACCAAATAGCTAGCACAAAAATTAGCATGATAAAAAACTGATGACATTCGATAAGTAGGATTTCCCATATAGTGTAAATGCCAATTTACTATTAATCCCCATTTTATTGGTCCAGCCCACTCTAAAAAGATTTGTCCAAATCCTAACAATAAAATAGGAAATGCAGACAAAAATAATATCCAAGTTAACTGTTTTAATTGTGTATAATGTTGAACTAATTGACTGAAAAAAGCAAAAATAAAAAAGTATGGTAAAAAATTAACTAATCCTTTAACACCCGCTATATAATTAGAGGACAAGAAAACTGTAATAATTAGCAAAAACCCTAAACAAGCAAATCCCCAATTAATAGAATTGTTTTGAATTTCTTGACGTTTCTCTATATAAACAGTGACAAAAGATAGCAAAAGAAATATACTACCTGAAAACTGACTTACAGGGAATATAAAAATACCTACTTGCGCACAATACCAAGGAACTCGCAGTTGAGGATCTAAATGTTTTTGGAGCAACATTTTCTTGAATAAGTATGAACACTCTTTGCGCCAAGGGTAACCTGTAGTCAAAGTCTCTT
The DNA here is from genome assembly GCF_038442745.1 of Crocosphaera sp. Alani8. Taxonomy (NCBI): domain Bacteria; kingdom Bacillati; phylum Cyanobacteriota; class Cyanophyceae; order Chroococcales; family Aphanothecaceae; genus Crocosphaera; species Crocosphaera sp. Alani8. Next base: position 34,076 of record NZ_JARVCN010000110.1, on the reverse strand, counting down.
TCCATTAAAAAAATATTAAGATAGTATATGTTCTAGCATAAACATGGCCAAACTGCCACCACGTAAGGACCAAAAGGTTTGTCTTTTTCAGTTACCAAAAAAGAGGGTTGATTCTGTACCAAAATTTTTTGCTATGATAAGGAAATTCCCCCCAACCTAACCAAAGTTGAGAGGAAAAAAGATAACAAGACAGTAGACTTAATAAGCGTCTTGTAACTCGTAAAAATCAGGGGAAACATAGTCCTTTCGTAAAGGCCAACCAACCCAATCTTCTGGCATCAAAATGCGTTTAAGATCAGGATGACCATCGTAAATAATGCCATACATATCATAGCTTTCGCGTTCTTGCCAATCTGCCGCTTTCCAGATCCAATAAACAGAAGGGATATGGGGTTCATCTCTGGGGACAAACACCTTGATACGCACTTCTTCTGGTTTGTCGCAGTTATCCGTAACTTTCACCAAGTGATAGAAGCTAACCAGTTCTTTTCCGGGCCCTAGATCGTAAGCACCTTGACATTGTAAATAATTAAATCCGTAGGCGTACAATGCTGTGCAGAGAGGGATTAAAAAGTCGGGGGATACTTTAATTAATTCGATCCCTAAATGATCCGGTTCGAGTCCATCATGAGCAAAGTCATTTTCGGTTAACCAACTCGAAACAGGCCCTGCTTGTACAATGGCTGCTTGTTCGGTTTCTGGGGCATTATCTGGGGTATTTTCGTCAACCATATTAGGCTTTCTCCTTTTGTTTTTCGGACAACAGAGCGGGGGGAACTTCCATACCGATCGCTTCGGTTAATTCCTTGGGAGGAGCTTGACGGGTGGGGGTGGCTAAATACTTCCCGGTTAAAATGGGGGAAACGGCTTTCATTTTGTGGGGGGTGCTATAGTAACGGTGGGTTTGTTCCATCACCGCAGACCGTTCCTGGATAGTTTCGTTGGAAACTTTTTTACGCAGTTTGATGATAGCGTCGAAAATAGCTTCGGGACGGGGAGGACAACCAGGGATATATACATCCACAGGAATTAGTTTATCTACTCCACGCACTGCGGTTGTAGAGTCGCTGCTAAACATTCCACCAGTGATGGTACAAGCACCCATTGCGATCACATATTTGGGATCGGGCATTTCTTCATAGAGACGTACCAAAGCAGGTGCCATTTTCATGGTGATTGTTCCCGCAGTGATGAGTAAATCTGCTTGTCGGGGGCTAGAACGGGGAACTAGACCAAAACGATCAAAATCGAAGCGAGAGCCAATAAGGGCTGCAAATTCGATAAAACAGCAAGCGGTTCCGTATAGCAAAGGCCACAAACTGGATAGTCTTGCCCAGTTGTGGAGATCGTCTACGGTGGTTAAGATTATATTTTCTGACAAATCTTGGGTAACTTGACTACGGGCAGCCGGGTTAAGAATTTTTTCTTTTTGTAGCTGCTGTATATCGGATGGATCGGAGGTTGTGTTCAGAATCATAAGATATTAATAATGGATCGATAAACTACAATTGTCGATTGATAATAATTGCTTAAGTTTTATGACCATTCTAACGCGCCTTTACGCCAAGCATAAACGAGGGCAACTACTAGAATAGCTATGAAAACCAAAGCTTCGACAAAAGCTAGTAAACCTAAGCGGTTAAAGGCAACCGCCCAAGGGTAGAGAAAAACCGTTTCTACGTCGAACACTACGAAGACTAGGGCAAACATATAATAACGGATATTGAATTGAATCCAAGCTCCGCCGATGGGTTCCATACCTGATTCGTAGGTGGTGCGTCTTTCTGGCCCGCCACCACTGGGACGTAAGATTTTTGATGCAGTTAGAGCGAGAATAGGGATTAAACTACAAGCGAGTAGAAAACCCAATACATATTCGTAACCATTGAGGACAAACACTGTTTTTGATTAACTCCTCTCAATATACTAAATGTTCCTAATATCTATTAAACCTTAAAGTCTCAAAAAATAAACCTAAGATACTCTTTTTTATGAGTAAAATTATGGGCAACAGTTGAGATCGGTTTGAATTTGTTTCCAAATTTCAGGTACCATCTCAGTTAGTCCATGATCACTATCGAGTTGTATAACTTTAACCCATTTCCTCGTTTGAGCATAATCATAACTGGATTCGATGGGAATGACCTGATCATTTTTTCCGTGAAAAATTAAAGTAGGTACAGGACGTTCTAATATAGTTTCTTGATAGGTTTGACCATCAATAATAAATTGATAACTTAAGGGCAATTCTTTGTCATATCCATAGTGATAAGTTGATAATTCTCCTTTGTTTTTCCAAGTACGAAAAGTATCTTGATTGATATTTTTTGACCAATGACTGAAAAATTTAAAAGCAGGTGCTAACAAAATTAATCGCTTTACTTTTGTGTGTTTTTCTGCTACAAAAGTTGCGGTTAATCCTCCTAAACTTGATCCGATTAAAACAACAGAATTAGAATCATTTTCGATATACTTTGATACTTGTTTAATCTGTCGAGTCAAAGTTAAATTATAAAAGTCGCCTTGATTCAAATCAGGAATGATTAAAGGAATATTTTGACTGGCAAAAAGCTCTTTAAATTTTTGTGCTTTGATAGATTGGGGACTAGATGCAAATCCGTGTAAGTATATATATGTAAATTTGTTATCTAACATAGTCATTTAATGTTTAATGATCTGCTTAATTAATTCATTACTCATAGTGATAGCTTTTTTTTCATCTATTTTAGCTATTTTAATAATTTGAGTAGTTTCTTGTTCATTGATCAAGTCAAATTGTTGCATACTAGGGCAATAACTATTGTTTAAATCTCCAGGTTCAAATTTATCTAAGTTATTACCATAGCTTCTTTTATTCATTTTAATAATTTCCTGTCCTAGATCACTAATTAAATAAATAAACAATTTATCAATCAAGTTATTTCCCAATAAGTTAGGATGAAAACCATGATAGCAAGTAAAATTTATCGCCGTTGTAAGATTACGAATCACTTTAATTCTTCCACGATTAAAAACACCAAACAAAATAGGTGCAGGTTCTCTTTTTTCTAGTTTGTACCAAGGTTGTCTATTTTTGGTTAAATATCTTTGATTATATGCTTTTTCTTCTCCTAGTTTAATATAATTTATGACTGCTGTATCATTATTATCCTTGATGTCTAAGCAATAAATAGTTTTGTCTTGCTCGATCAGTAATTGTAAATCATCATCGGTAAAAATAGCTTTTTTAACTAAATTACTTTTAGTAATACACAGAGAAATATTATTATCATTAATTTGTAACTGTTCAATTTTAGTTTTATTCAAAGCAAAAAAATTATTTGCTCCGGTAGCGATACCTCTTTTAAATGTACCATAATCTGATAATTTGCAGAAACCTTCAGGAATTGTTGTGTGAGATATTAATGATAAAATAATCGGTGTCCATTTTTCATTATCAGGTAATTGATAATTAGTCAGCTTATGATGATAATAATCACTAATATTAGATATATTTTGAATTTCTTGGTTACTATTAATGTTTGTTATTTTTACATCTTGTTTAGTCTGATTATTTTCACACAATAAAATACAAATAGTAGTAGTTGCGTCAGGAAAAATATCTTTTTCGTTAGCAAAAATAATAATCTGTTTTAACAAGTATTTTTCAAGCAGTGTTTTTTTGATTTCCTTTCCATATCCTGTATTAAAAAATTCAAAGGGAAGAATAAAGGCAAGTCTTCCATTAAGATTGAGTTGTTGTAACGCTTTAATTAGAAAAATAGAAGCAATATTCGAGTAACCAACTAATTTTTTACCGATTTGTTTTTCTATTTTAGGGAGTATATTATGTCTATTAATAAATTTTTGGAACCTCATATAAGGAGGATTACAAATAATTGCATCATAGTAATTAATGTCTGATGCTAAATAATCTTGATTAAAAATAGTTAGATTGTTATTATTTTGAAAATTATCTAAATAATTCAAAATATTTTTATCAATTTCATAAGTAGTAAAATGCCATTTATTTTCTAAATTTAGTTTACTTATTTCTTCATAAAAAATACCCAAACCGAAAGCAGGATCTAAAATAGTTTTCGGTTGATTTTCTATCACCCATTTAGCCATAATAGAAGCAACTAGAGATGGAGTAAAAAACTGTCCATACTTTTTCCTATAACTAATAGGAGTGTTAATAATATAATTATCTTTATACATTGCATTGAAATTTAATATAGCAGCTTTATACTCTGTCTATTAATAAGTTAAATCCTCCAATTATAAAGATAATTTTCTACAATTTCTTGTTTATTTTTTCTAAAAGAAAGGGAATATCTAATTCAATATCAATTCCAAATAATTTTAACTTTATTATCTTCTTAATTTTAATAAATCCATCATAAAGCTCGATAGCACTATCTTTGTGTAAAGAATCTATGATTACGTATCCAACAGGTTTTGATAAAGATAATTGTTCATGTTTTACAATTGTCAGATTAGCCAATCTTAATTGAGATTTTAGGTGTTCTACATTAGCCAGTAATTGTTGAATTTTCATATCTTGACTTTCAAAATACATATTTTCTTGTGCTAAAATAGGTAGAGAAAAATATCCGACTAATGTTTCTTTTAAATTATCAATATTTATGGTAGATTCATCGACTTTTATATTCATGTAGGTGATGTCATTTTTATCAATTAAAGTTAATGTACAGACGACACTATTATCTAAAAGAAACTTTTCAAAATAAAATAGATATTGTTTACATAAAGCTTTTAAATGTTGAGGAAAATTAAATTTTAAAGCAATTGTTTCATCTAAAATACTATTGTCTGTCATAGTCAAAGCAAGCTCTTGCATTGTTTCTTGATAGACAGAACTAATTTTATCTTTGTATATTTGGACAATTTCCTTGATTGTTTTATATTGGTAATGTTTATCTATTGATATTAAAATATTAAAGTAATAATTTTCTGAATCAAACTGATGAGTATCCATACTGTCGACATCATAGCATGCTCGATCCCGTTCAGTTGATAAAGTTTTAAAATGCTTCTCAAAAATAGGATAAAAGTATTTTGTATTCCATTTACCAGGTTCAATAGGACCACTCAGTTCTAATGTAAAATTATTATTGTCTATTTTTTTAATCAATATAAAATCAACTAAAAATGATTTTTCTTCTTGACTATTTTCTACATTTAGGTAAAAAAATATTTTGTCTGGTATTGTGAGTAACTTTATATTCTCAATATCTTTAAGTTCTATATTTTCAGGATTTTCAACTAAGATACGTCCTTCTTCTCGTCTAGGAAAGACCTTAACTTCTTTCCCATTAATGGTTACTTTTGGCTTCTTATCAACAAATGTAAGTTCAATCAATTTTAAATCCTCATTCTTAGAAAGTAAAAATGTTTAAAATATAAACATCGTCGATAACAATCTTACCCAAATACTGAAAATATAACATTTTAGCTAAAGACAAACTAATGAACGTATCTAAAGTATAATCAGATTTAGACATTCAATCTGGAGTAAAAATAAACTTAAAACAGGGTAAAAGAAACCCCATGATTCTTTAGTTTATTAAACAACTTTATAAACTAAATTACCACCATCATAAACAGGTTGATAACGGACACCTCCGTACTGATAATAAGTTGTACCTCCCATAACAGTTGTCTCATATCCATCGGGAATAAATGGCACTATAGCACCCACAGGTGCTTGTACAACAATATAACCATTAGAAGATGCTTGATAAAACGCTCCACCATAATAATAATAGTTTAAATTGTTAACTGAAACAGGTAGATAACCTTCAGGAAGAGTGGATATAACTGCACCTAAGGGAGCGGAAACTACTACATAAGAATCCCCTTGAGGCTGCATATAAACCCCCTCATTATAATAATAGTCTTGATTAGCAGCAGAAACAGCGATCGCAGTAGCAGGAATCGCTAATAAAGATACTCCTAAACCAACCCAGTATCTAGTATTTACCCAGTCATTCCAATCATTCCAATAATCCCAACGATCGTTGCGCCAATCACTAACATCATCCCAGCGATCGTTTCTAAAATCTTGACGATTATCGATATTTTCTTGACGGTTTTGTTGACGATTATCAAAATTTTCTTGACGATTTTGTTGGCGATCATCGACATTTCCTTGACGATTGTCTCGACGTTCATTAATATTTCCTTGACGGTTTTCCTGACGAGATCCACGGTCAAAATCTCGACCATCACGATTAATTTGGCGGTTATTTTGACGAGATCCACGATTAATTTGTCGAGATCCCTGCCTACCACTACGATTAATCTGACGACCACCACCACGGGTTCCACCCCTTCTAAATGTTCTAGCTTCTACCGCTACAAAATGGCTTGGAGTATAATAATTTAGAATTAATACACAAATAAAGATAATGGGAAAAATTGGTGATTTTTTGCTAGTTAATTGTTTCATCATCTTGCTTTCTCACTTAATGTAATGGAATTTTATTTGATCAACTATCCTAGAATTATAGTGAAAGTTTCAAGGTTCTATGATCAGAAAATCGATTTCGTCAGCATCCTTTGCTGGTTGAAAAGAAAAGACGGGATCTTGTTCTGAAATAGGGTCAAAGTTCCAATCAGACAAGACAGCAGAATATTGAGGAGAAAGGGGATCTTGTTTATAAGTAATCACTAATTTTCTAGGAAGGGGTTGTTCTCCTTTTTCGATCCAAATTTGCCAATCAAGATTGTCTTGAGTAAAAGCTAAATGATGAGAAACAATACCATTGACTTGACTTTCTCCTACATAAATACCACTGGTGATCCTTCCTTTGATACTTTCTAAATCATTATCTGTGGAGATAATTTCTCCTAAAGGTAAGGTGATATTTAGTTTCTCTCCTATTCGCGTCACTAAAGCACTAATATTATCAACCTCTGAAGGATCTGAAAAGTTAGCATAAACCTTGTTGGTTAACCCTTCCATTGTAAAGGTTTTTCCATCAAAATAAAAGCGTATATGATTGCGATCGCCTTGGTAATCGATGTTAAGCTTATCGGGACGGCGTACTTTAACGTTAACTATGGCACCTACTTGGATTTTTTGACCATTAGTAAAAACTAAATCTTGAGCAACATCAGCTTGAAATTTTAAAGAAGACTGCTCTTTAAGATAGTTAAGCATTTCTTGTAGAGTATTTTCGGCTTTCATTTCAATGGATGGTGTTTGCGCCAAACTAGGCGGCAAATGTAACAACACCATTAAAGAAACATTGATAGCTGTTGCCATTTTCGTAATTAATTTCATAGTTTTTCTTCTCTCATTTTTTAAATTTATATTGTATCTAATTTAGGCGATAAGCTTTTGGAGTCATACCGGTTACTTGTCTAAACTGTTTACTTAAATGACTATGACTACTGTATCCACAATTTAAAGCAATATCAATGATGGAGTAATTGCTTTGTTTCAACAATTGTTTAGCTTTTTCTATGCGTTGCTCGATTAGGTATTGATAAGGAGATAAACCAAGAGACTGTTTAAATAAACGACTAAAATGAAATTGACTGATATCGAGCAGTCTAGCTAAGTCTTCTAATTTAAGATTTTGATCAAGATGAGCATCAATATAATCAAAAACTTGGCTGAGTTGATAAGGTGATAAACCTCCTTTATAAACAGGTAAAACAGGTTTAGTTGTACCATGATGTCGCACAAGATTAATAGCTAAAATGTTAGCTAAAGAGTCAAGATAAAGTTGATTTTTGGACAGTTCCTGTTGGCATTCTTCAAAAAGTATCTTGGTGATTCCTTGAATATGGGAATTATTTACCTGAAATTGGGGCATAAGTTTAAACAAGTTACTATCACCATCGAGGGTTTCTTGAGCAATTTTATCTAAAAACTTGCTCTTAATCTGAATTTGTAAACAATTTTCTTCACCTTTCCAGCGAACAAACAAAGGGACATTAGCAGGGGTAATTAATATCTCCCCCGGACGATATAAACCGTTGTAAGTTACATCATCTTGAATCTGTAAATACTCAAGGGGACGGGGTGCGAAGGAAACAAACACGGTATGGCAATCTTTACAAAGATAGTTACCTTCTCCGGGGGGATTTTGAAGTTGCTCAACTTTGATATTTTGCACCACTGCCTCTGTTTTGTTGACGGTTAACTCTTTAACGTTTTTGCTTAATTATATGCAAGAAAATGCAAATTGAGGGCAAGATTGTTCAAGTACAGCAAGAACTCGATAGTTTGCTCAGGGGAAAATCTCTAAGCTGAAGATGTTGTTACGAAATGAGATATTAATTATGAAACTCGTAGTTTTTGGCGCAACTGGTAATGTTGGTCAACAAGTGGTGAAACAAGCACTCGAAGGAGGACACGAGGTGACAGCTTTTGCCCGAAATCCCCTGAAACTCCAGATTAAGCACCCCAAACTCCAGTTATTTCAGGGAGATGTCATGGACAGTGCGAGAGTCGAACAAGCACTACGAGGACAAGATATCGTTGTCTGTACTTTGGGTTCCGGCAAAAAGTTAAGCGGGAAGGTTCGCTCGCAAGGAACTAAAAACATTATCGAAGGGATGAAAAGATGCGGGATGAAACGCTTGATTTGTCAAACCACTTTAGGAGTCGGTGAAAGTTGGGGAAGTCTCAATTTTTACTGGAAATATATTATGTTTAGCTTCATTTTGCGTAATGTTTTTGCGGACCATCAACGACAGGAAAAAAGTGTACAAAATAGTGGTTTAGATTGGACAATTATTCGACCAGGAGCATTTATAGAAGGTGAACGTACAGGAAAGTATCGTCACGGTTTTCCAGGAACGGATAAGAGTTCACAACTGAAAATCACCTATGCTGACGTAGCTGACTTCATTTTGAAACAATTGGTTGATGATTTCTATCTCCATCAAGCACCGAGCTTATCTTACTAAATTAATCAGCAAATATTAATAAAAGGAGTGTCTCATGTCAACAGAAATAATTTTGCCCATTTCGTTAAGTATAGCCACATTTTTGTGTTCTTTGGTTGCTGGATTTTTGTTTGCTTTTGTCTTAGTTGTGATGCCGGGAATACGACGTTTAAATGACCGAGAATTTATTGGCACTTTCCAAGTGATAGATGGTATTATTCAGAACAATCAGCCAATTTTTGTCCTAGTTTGGGTTGGTTCAATGATTTTCTTAATAACTTCTGTGATGCTTGGTATTGGGCAATTAAATCAATTTTTACCTCTGCTGATTATCTCTGGTTTGGTTTACATTTTTGGTGTTCAATTACCTACTTTCACTATTAATGTCCCATTGAACAATAAACTACAAACTTGGGATGTTATGGATATGAATGAAACTACATTAAAAGCAGCGCGTTTTGATTTTGAACCCCGTTGGAATCGATGGAATGCAATTAGAACTTTTTTTGCTTGTTTGACATCTACTTTGTTAATAATTTTACTACTGGAAATGTAACCGAGATAAAAGAGTTTTGATTAATTGTTTTTATTAGGAAGAGTAGTTACTTTATGCCTACTCTTCCTAATAATTAATTGTTGATTAATTTCAGGGAAAATTTACGATAATTTCTTTTTTTTTCGCTAAACACATAGCAATTCCTTTTTCATAATAGGCTGCTTCATTAATAAAAATGGGGTAAACAGTAGAGTCTCCTTGATAAGTTATAGCTTGATTATTGAAAGTCATAAATAAGGGATCTCCTGGATTAAGAGGTTCATAGTCTTTGAATTGTAAATTAGGATGAATCATTGCCGCTATTTCTTCATTTTTTCTGGGATAATCCAGTTTTTCAAAAACTTCGTAAAAAATTAGATGATGATTTTTACTGCCAAGCTGATTTTGATTATTTTTATCTAAATAATCCAATAAACTATAAACAAGTTTTTCGGTTCTCATAAATAAGTTTGCATCCAAAATTCCTTGAGCAATGGAACCAACTTCAATGCTTAATCCTAACTCAGTGTTATTTCTTAATAAATTATTTTTCCCATTTGAAGGGTAGTATAAAACTTTAAGATCCGGATAAAGAAAACTTAAATAACTAGAGAGTTGTAGATGAAAGTCATCCGTATCAGAAAGGATAATTGTTAATCCCATATTGGAGGTTGTACTATGGAGATCAACCAGAAAATTTATCTGATTTTTGAGCAGTTTCTGATGAATATTTTTCGCCAGAAGTTCCTCGTATAAAATATTATCTAAATTATCAATATCTTCCGAGTCAAAACATCGATTGAGATCAATTTCTGTATATCTAACTCTTAATTTTATCGCTCTAGGATTAGACAAAAATGGAAAAACCTTAAGAGTTGGACGTTCAATTAAATAGGGATTTTCTAGGAATTTCTTAATTAAAAAAATTCCTGTCATTTCGTTCCCATGAGTACCACCAAAAAGAGCAACTTTTTCTATTTTTTTCACCATTAAAGTACCCTAGAGTGTAAGTATTTATTTATTTTTTGTATCCCTTACCAAAGCAAACCCGAACCTGTAGTTATTGGGATAATTGTTGTTTCAAAGCTTCTAAACCAGCCCAGCGAGCATCAATAGGAGGATTTTTTTCATCTGTTTTTAGAGTTGGTGGTTGACAATCTTTGCCACATAATTGTCTTAAAGGAACAGCCAAAGATAATTGTTCATAAAGCCAACTTTGAGGGGGAAAATGACCTTCTGGGGACAAAGTTTCGGATAAATCTTCCCAAGAAACTTCTCTTTCTTGAGGATAATTTTGCTGTAATTCTGCATCTTTATCTAACCAAATAATTTCCGAAGTCTCTAGACTAAGACGACGATTATACTGTTGTAAACAGCGATCGCAGGTCAAAGTAATAATGGTTTCTCCTTTGACACCTACTTCCAAAAAAGTTCCTCCGTGACGAACAGTCATTTTACCTCGGAAGGGGGTTAAGCTCTCCAATTCAGGGATAAAATCGTCAAAGATAATGGTTTGCGTTCTATTTGGAGCGTTTAGTAAATGGGGAATATAAATTGCTTGCATAATCTTACGTCTTCCTCTTATTAATTTTTATTTAACTGGGGAGTCTATTCCCCTTGTTGATAACCAAGGGATAGGGTTCCTGGTGGCAGTGTTAGGGTGGTTTTGGCACCTGGGGCCTGCAAAGAAACTTTTAACGCTCCTTGGGGGCTAACGCCGACGATAGTTCCTGTCATACCTTCAATGATAACTTTACGCCCGACACTATCCAATATTTCTACATAATTTCTCAGTAAATTATCTACACCATTTTTCAAATAATAGTGGTAACCCTGGAAAACTCCATTGATGGTGATGGCAGCTAAAGTCTCTAAACTGTCAATTTTATGGGGTTCAAAATAGGATTGGATCGCAATACCTGGATCTGGCACTGTATTACACCAGTTAATCCCCACACCAATAACACAGTGGGTAATCATCTGTCGTTGTACGCGAGTTTCGCTCTTTATCCCCCCCAATTTTCTCATTTCCAGAATTAGGTCGTTAGGCCACTTTAACTTAACTGGTAGTCCATAATTGCGTAAATTTTGAGCAATTCCCCAAGCACTAAATAGGGTTAAATGGGGAGCATTTTCGGCAACTATCTCCAAGTTTAGACCGATGGATAAATAAAGTCCTCCCACCGCAGAAACCCAGTTTCTGCCCCATTGTCCCCTTCCTGCGGTTTGTTGAGAAGCGATGGCCATCACAGGAAAAGGTTTCCCTTCTGCTAATAAGTCCCAGACCACTTGATTTGTGGAGGTAACTGTATCAAAAATATGTAAGGGATAACATGGGTGTTCTAAATAAGCTGTAATTTTTCTAGGATCAAGATTCATCAATGCTTAAAAATCTTAGGGTTTATAGGGGATGCAATGGGAATTCCTATCTATAGTAGACAACGAATAAATCTAGATTACGAGGAGTAACCCACTTTGAAAAAGGTAGAAGCGATTATCCGACCCTTTAAATTAGACGAAGTAAAGATCGCTTTAGTCAATGCGGGAATTGTTGGGATGACAGTTTCTGAGGTTCGGGGGTTTGGACGACAAAAAGGACAAACGGAACGTTATCGTGGTTCAGAATATACAGTGGAATTTCTACAAAAATTAAAGGTAGAAATTGTTGTTGAGGACAATCAGGTAGCAATGGTGATCGAAAAGCTGACGGCGGCTGCACGCACGGGAGAAATTGGGGATGGCAAGATTTTTGTTTCTCCTGTTGAGCAAACTATTCGTATTCGCACTGGAGAAAGCGATCTCGAAGCGGTTTAGGATCTATGGGGACTCGATAATGGGTCCCCGATGGAGTTTAAACCAGAAAATTAAGACAATTCCTTTAGTTTCGGCAAAATAAGTGCAAAAGCTTGACCTCGATGGGATACATCTCGTTTCAATTTCGGTGTCATTTGGGCAAAGGTTTGCTGGTGTTGAGGAACATAAAAAATGGGATCATAACCAAACCCCTGATTTCCTAGAGGGGTTTTCAATATTTCTCCTTGACAAACACCTTCGGTTTGTAGGGCAATAGAACCATCTGGACGGGCCATGGCAATGGCGCAAACAAATTTAGCTTTTCGATGCTCGTTATCCCCTAATTCTGTTAAGACTCTGTTGATTCTATCTTGGTCCGTAGTACCATATCGGGCCGAATATAACCCGGGCGCACCATCAAGAGCTTCAACAGCTAACCCGGAGTCATCTGCGATCGCCCATTCTCCTAACGCTTTGGCCACCTGGGAAGCTTTGAGAATGGCATTATCTAAGAAGGTTTCGCCAGTTTCCTCAATATCGAGTTCAGGGGGCTTGAGTTTTAACTCCCAGGCTAATCCTGTTAAATATTCTTGCATTTCTTGCAATTTCCCCGGGTTACTCGTAGCAACGATCAAATTTTTCATAGTGTTGATTTAGTTTATAGGGTTTCTCACACTCATGAGGTACACCCAATATTTAGGTTATAACTCCTAACTCCTGACTCCTGACTCCTAAAACTAAAAAAATTTTTACCTCACAAGTATGGGAACTGCTATACTAGACTATTATAGCTTTTATTTAAGGGAATTAATCCAAGATATTATCAATATTTTCTCTTATAAATTATGCTAAAAAGCCTAAGTTGATTAGTAGTCAATAAAGATGGTCTGTTTTAATTGATTTATTATAATTCTGTCAGTTTAAATCAACTTTTAGTCAGGTTTGTGGTCAATTTGCTAAATACTTGTGGCTCCATAGAACAAGATTGGAACTCTCAACCATAGTTTTACTTCTATCATTACAGGAGGTTTCCTACTGATTAATCGTAGGAAATGCTCTTGTCACTAAAAATCCCTATGTACCCCTTTTGATGAATCATTGAGATGGTCACCTTATTATTAGAGTTACTATCTATTATCTCATCGAGGGGTTTTCTCATTTTTAAGTAATTACAATTACTGATTCTTAACATAAAGATTATACCAATGCTTAAAAGTGATTGGAGACTTGGTATAAGTTATGCTCATTTTAACAAGTATGGCTACACATTCCCGTAGGGGTCAACACTGAGCGAAGTCGAAGTTTTGACCCCTAGAAAATAAATGTCTGTAGTTAAAGATAAATTGATCGTTTTTTACCCCTAACTATTGGGTAAAACTCCAACCTTTACATTTAAGTTTAATGTTTTATTATTCCGTTCAACCTCTACAGGAATAACGGTACCTACCTCAACTTTTGCTACTGCTTGTTGGACTTCTGAAGGAGTTTCTAGAGGTTGTTGATCAATGGATTTAATGATGTCTCCTGATTTTAAACCAGAAGTGGCTGCGGGGGAATTAGGAACAACTTGAACAATCAAAACTCCTGACTCTGTTTGAATATTTAGCTCTCCAGCTTCTTGTAATTTCTGTTTAATTTCGGGGGTAATCTCTACCATCTGAATGCCTAGATAAGCATGATCTACGCTTCCCTTGGCTATCAGTTGATCGGCAATTTCTCTTGCTTGATTAATAGGAATAGAAAATCCAATACCTTGAGCATTTCGGTAGATAGCGGTATTAACTCCGATGACTTCACCTCTTGCATTGAGAAGAGGACCTCCAGAATTACCGGGGTTAATGGCTGCATCCGTTTGGATAAAGTCAACTCGTTTATCTCCTACCCCAATTTGAGAACTACTCCGCCCTGTGGCACTAACAATTCCTGTGGTAACGGTGTTATCTAATCCTAAAGGATTACCGATAGCGATCGCCCATTCTCCTACGTTAAGATTATCGGAGTTTCCTGCTTTAACGGTGGGTAATTGATCCGCTTCGATATCGATAACAGCTACATCGGTAATTGGATCTGTTCCTAACACTTTCCCTGTGAAAGTTCGACCATCTTTTAAAATTACGTCTACCTCTTGGGTTCCAGCAACCACATGAGCATTAGTGATAATTTTTCCATCTTCGCTTAAAATAAATCCTGATCCTGTTCCTGTTTGAATTTGTTCGTTGGGAACATTGGGAACTTGGGAACCAAAGAAGCGACGGAAAAATGGATCTTCAAACATAGCAGGAGCTTGGGTTTTAACGGTGCGAGAAGCATCAATTCTCACCACCGCAGGACCGACTTTTTTAACCACATCTGTAACAAAGTTTTCTGATGTTATGGGGGGTAAAGCAGTCCATTGATCGGGAACTTCAGGGGTAGTGGATGAGGCAATAGCTTGTGTTTGTTCGCTGAAAAGGTGGGGATAACTATAGGCGATGGTTCCCCCAATACCGACACCCATTCCCAATAAAATCAAGGAGATGTAGGTTAAGGGTTTTTGTAGGATAGAACTCTGGGAATTGGGCATTTTAGCTGAGGGATAAGATTGACTTAAAGTATTGTTTTTCATGGGTTCTGCTATTTATACTATCAACAATAAGGAAAAAAAGTCAGTCCGCATGAGGAGTGCATGATGGGAAAACGGTAATTGGACTGACATTTCTTAATTTAGTAGGTGGATATGACAACCCGATGACGATGAGATGACACTTTTGTGACAAGTTAGGTTTACTTAAGCTTATTGCACCACACTAAGTAGAAAACTGCTGTATTTGGGTAAAATTTTTTTGTACAAATGATCCCATTTGTTTACCGTTAAATTTTATTTATTGAGAGTTTTGGGGACAATAAAACGTTAAGCTGGTATTGCCATAATATTTTTCTCGAATTATTGTTAATCCTTTTATTCGTGTTGCTTGCCAAAATTTAGGGTTATGTTCTACAGCTATTTCTCCTTGTTCCCTCAATAAATTATAATTAACGATTAATTCTAATGCAGCTTGGTATAGTCCACTTTGATAGGGGGGATCAAAATAAATTAGATCAAATTTTTGACTCTTGAAGGTCTTTAATACTTTCAAAATATCCCCTTTGATAATATTAAACTTTTGTTGGTCATTAACTACTTTTTGCCAATTTTCGTTAATAATTTGACAAGCTTTTCCATACTTTTCAACACCAACAACAACAGAAGCATTGCGACATAATGCTTCTGCCCCCATCACCCCATTTCCTGCACACAGATCTAACCAATGACAACCCATTACTTCCCCTCGCCAAATGTTAAATAATGCTTCTCTAACCCTAGCTGAAGTGGGACGGGTTAGTTCTCCTGGTAATGTTTTTAAGAGCCGATTTCCATAAATCCTCATTCCCTATTGTTTAACTTTCCTTCTAATTCTTGAAGTTGTTCTTTCTGTGTTTCTAATTCTAATTGACGACGGGTTAAATCAAGACTTTTTGCAGTAATTTCTTGTCTCCATTGTTCAACTTTCTCTTGTTCTTTTTCTATCCATTCGGGAGTAATAACCCCATTCGTTAAATAGGTTTTAACTAAATCCATAACCCATTCTCTTGCTTCTTCAATTTCTAAAATTTCCTGATTATTGTCTAGTTTGACTAATACTAAAACTCCGTCTTCAAAACCGATAATGATCTTATTGGGTACAATTTCACCAGACATAATCTCCCAAAGATTTTGGGAGGTTTGGCTTGCCAACAATGAAAGTTCCATCTCGCCTGAGTTGGGATTCTTTTTCACTTGGGCTAGGTGTAGCATACTGGGTTACGAGGTTGGCGCGTTGGTAATCTTCGTTATTGCAGACGCTTAAGGCGTTCGCGTAGTATTTCGGCTTGTTTTTCGGCTTCTGCTAGGGAATCCCTGGCGTTTTGAACAACTTCCTTGGGGGCTTTGTTGACAAACCCTGGGTTGTTGAGTCGACCGGATAGAGATTTAATTTCAGCTTCAACTTTACCGAGATTTTTCTCTAGTTTGGCGCGAAGACTAGCAACGTCAACCACACCAGAGAGGGGAATTAGGGCTTGTATGGTTCCGACGACTCCAGCAACCACTTGTTCCGTTTGTTGTTCTAGTTGGGCTGTAATGGTTAAACTTTCTACTTTCCCTAAATCTTGGATATATTTTCGACCTGATTCTAGAATAGACCGTTCTTGTTCGCTTTCACTCTGTAAGATCACTGAAACCTTTACACCTGGTTTGATGTCTGCCTCAGCTCTCATATTTCTTAGGGTGCGTATGGTTTCAAATAGCAGGGTAAAAGAGGTTTCTAGGTGGGGGTTAATCAAAGCTTCGTCCACCGTAGGATAAGCTTGCAAAGGAATAAAGCAATCTTCACTTTGGCTGAGGGTTTGCCAGATTTCTTCGGTAACATGGGGCATAAAGGGATGGAGTAGCTTTAAGGTGCCATCGAGAATGTAGGCTAAGGTTTGTCGGGCAACATCACGGGAGGGTGTTTCTTCCCAGAGACGGGTTTTCACTAGTTCGATATACCAATCACAAAAGTCCCCCCAGATAAACTCGTACAACCCTTTGGCGGCTTCTCCTAAGCCGTAAGACTCGATATAGTCCCTTGTTTGCCTAACGGTTTGATGGAAACGTGAGAGTATCCAGCGATCGCATAATTCTAATTTATCTATTTCGGGAGTCCCTAAGCTTTGGGGGGTTTCTCCTTTGAGGTGCATCATCACAAACCTGGCGGCGTTCCAAAGTTTGTTGGCGAAGTTTCGGGAGGCTTCTACGGACTCGGATTGGTCGGTTTTGCGATCGTATTGTAGGCTAATATCTTGCCCCGCACCGGCGACTTCTCTGATTAGTGTATAACGCAGTGCATCAGTACCATATTTTTCTATTAATATCAAAGGGTCAATGCCATTATTGTAGGATTTAGACATTTTTCTTCCGGTTTCATCCCTAACTAAGCCATGAATATAGACATCTTTAAAGGGCATTTCATCGGTGAAATAACCAGCCATCATGGTCATTCTGGCTACCCAAAAGAAGATAATATCAAATCCTGTAACGAGGGTAGTGGTGGGGTAATAGGTGTTTAAGTCTGCTGCATTTTCTGGCCAACCTAATGTGGAAAACGGCCATAAACCGGAAGAGAACCAAGTGTCTAAAACATCGGGATCTTGTTGTAATTGACTGTTCTCGCCATACTCTTGTTTAGCTTTTTCTAGTGCTTCTTCTTCTGAATAAGCCACAATAAAGGGGGTGTTATCGGTAATTTCTCCTTCGGTTTCGCTGATGACGTACCAAGCGGGAATTTGATGACCCCACCATAATTGACGGGAAATACACCAGTCTTTTAGCTTAACCAACCAATCTCGATACACTTTTTTCCAGCGATCGGGAACAAAATTGGGTGAATTATTTTCGTCTAAACATTTTAAGGCTTTCTGGGATAAGGGATCGATTTTGACAAACCATTGTGTGGATAATAAGGGTTCAACAGGAACCTTACCCCGATCGCTATAAGGAACAGCATGGCTATAGTTTTCTATTTTCAGTAAAAAGCCATCTTCTTCTAACTTGTTAACAACATTTTTACGAGCTACATAACGATCTTGTCCGGCAAATATTCCTGCATTTTCGTTTAGGGTGCCATCTTTATTCATAATATTTATGAACGGCAATTGATGACGCTTTCCCATCTCGAAGTCATTGGGATCGTGAGCAGGGGTAACTTTTACACAACCTGTCCCGAATTCAGGGTCAACTAATTCATCGGCGAAAACAGGAATTTCTCGCCCAACAATGGGTAAGGTTATGGTTTTTCCGATTAAATTTTTATATCTTTCATCGTTAGGATTAACCGCAACTCCTGTATCTCCTAACATAGTTTCTGGGCGAGTGGTGGCTACTTCAACATAACCACTACCGTCGCTTAAGGGATAACGAAAGTGCCATAAATGACCATCTACTTCTTT
The DNA here is from genome assembly GCF_038442745.1 of Crocosphaera sp. Alani8. NCBI lineage: Bacteria > Bacillati > Cyanobacteriota > Cyanophyceae > Chroococcales > Aphanothecaceae > Crocosphaera > Crocosphaera sp. Alani8. The sequence goes on along the minus strand of NZ_JARVCN010000110.1, from coordinate 15,856 downwards.
ATTTTCTACTTCTAAATCTGATACAGCAGAAAGGGACGCAGGACACCAGTTAACTAAATAATTGCCTCGATAAATTAATCCTGCTTCGTACAGTTTTACAAAGGCAGTTTTTACTGCTTTTGATAACCCTTCATCCAGGGTAAACCTTTCTCTTGACCAGTCCGCAGACAAGCCCATTTTTTTCAATTGATTAACAATTTTTCCCCCAGATTCTTGCTTCCACAACCACGCTTTTTCGAGGAATTTTTCCCGTCCAATATCATAACGGGTTAATCCTTCAGCTTTTAGCTGTTTATCTAGTATTGTATGAACTGCGATACTTGCGTGATCTGTTCCAGGGAGACAGAGGGTATTATAACCGCACATCCGATGATATCTTATCAACACATCCATGAGACAATCTTCAAACGCATGACCCATGTGGAGACTACCGGTAACGTTGGGGGGAGGAATGACGATGCAATAGGTTTCACCTTCCTTGCTGGTGTCTGCTTTAAAGACTTGATGGGTTTCCCATGCTTCTTGCCATTTGGCCTCGGTGGTTTTAGGGTCGTATTGGGTGGGTAGTTCGGGGATACTTGCGGTCATGGACAATATAAAGTAGGTTTGTACACAGTTACCTTGTTAAATTGTGCCATATTATCGGGGTTATGTTGAAGGCTCTTTTTTGAATAACCAAAAATTGCAGAATGGAGATTGAAGATTAGATAAATATAAAGTGGCAATCAGAAGGTCGAGCCATTTTACTTATAATAGAATTGAACATAAATTTAATAACCAATGAGTTTAAAGATACCGAAATTCGCACAATTTCCTTTATTAGAAGATTTTAGTGAAATTATAGACGTTAGATCAGAAAATGAGTTTGCAGAAGATCATATACCTGGAGCAGTTAATCTGCCTGTTCTTAATAATGAAGAACGGAAAAAAATTGGTACAATGTATAAGCAAATATCTTCTTTTGAGGCGAAAAAGCTAGGAGCTTCTTTAATATTTAACAATATCTCTCGGCAAATTATTCAGCATTTTCTCATCAAAAAACCTCGTTATTCTCCTCTGATTTATTGTTGGAGAGGAGGGCAAAGATCCCAAAGTTTAGCTGTTATTTTAGCTCAAATAGGTTGGTCTGTAACAGTTTTAAAAGGAGGATACAAAAACTATCGCTCTTATGTATGTCAGGAATTAAAAACTGCCCCTTTACAATTTAATTATAATATTTTAAGTGGCTTAACAGGAACAGGAAAAACTTATTTTTTACAAAGTTTAAAGCAGCAGGGTTATCAAGTTTTAGATTTAGAAGAATTAGCTAATCATCGAGGTTCTTTATTGGGGGAAAAATTTAAAAATGATATTAGATATCAACCTTCACAAAAATATTTTGACTCTTTGATATTAGAGCAACTCCAGGAATTTAATGTCAATAAACCCATTTGGGTAGAGTCGGAAAGTTATAAAATCGGTAATCTTTATTTACCAGAGATTCTATGGAAGAAAATGAAAGAGTCTCCTTTTTTTGAAATCAAGTTACCATTAGAAAAAAGGGTAGAGTTTCTTTTGCAAGAATACGAGCATTTTACCGAGAAACCCGAAATTCTTAAAGGTAAATTGCGCTATCTAAAAGCCTATTATGGATGGGATAAAATCAATGAATGGAATGATTGGATAGATCGCAAATTATGGAAAAAATTTGTACAAGATTTATTAGTAATTCATTACGATCCGGCTTATAGAAAATCATTAAAGAAAATGTCATCAAAAATTATCAAAACCGTTGAATTATCAGACTTTCGACTAGACAGTTTTATAGATAACATCGTCAAGTAATATTGTTTCTTTCCTTGCCTCGTCAATATGATTATCTTCTTTCTAAAGTGGATTTACTATCAACGCCTAACTCGCTTTCAACATCGTTTATTTGCTTATTCTAAGGTTCAAAAATCATCCCTATAAATAAAATATTTCCTGTTTGATTATCTCGAATAATAGACAAAAAAGGACGGTTAATAGCCAAAGAAAATTCTTCTTTTTGATTTTTGGCTGATGTCGTTTTAATCAACGAACTATCTTGAGAAGGGTTAGTTATACCTGATTCGTTAACTGTTATAATTGCTTGGTGTTTTATGCCATTGATATAAGTAGCGTCGGAACTCAAGTCAGAAAACTCTGCTTTGCTAGAATCAAACATAGTTGAAAAGCCCAAATTTTTTAAGGAGTTAGTCAAATCTACTTCGCTATTTAGACGAAAGCGAGGTAACTCCACTAGTCCGTGACTTCTGCGGAATTTATAGATCAACTTGGTTAATTTCTTGGCTGTGATTTCTTCAACAATATTAGATAAACTGTTTTCTTGTTTTGCTAAGAATAAATATAAACTAAAACGTCCATCACCGTAAGGAAGTTCTACTGCTTTTAGTTGGGGAGTTTCTAAATAGTTATAAATTCCTTTTCGGGACATAAATGGATAATTTTTAATAGATTTGTCCGCTAAATAAAAAGGTTTATCCTTGGTTAAATTGCGGTCAAAACCCATTTGCCAGAGTCCTTGAAAAGAAGCAGTGTTAGTTAAGAAAAGCACATCATCTGCTTGAGTTAAACCCATAACAGGGTTCATGGTTGCTTGGATTTCCTCCCTTACCGAACGGTTCATTATACCTCTAGCTTCAGAACTAGAAAAATCTAAATTAGTAATCTTAGCTCGATAATAACTGCGACTATTTTTATGAAAATGATAACGAAAAGAAAACCCTTCTCTGGCCCAGAGGAAATTATTAAAAATTAGGTTACTAGAAACTTCGTGATTGTTTAAGTCGTCGTATAGAGTTCGATTAGCGCGGTTAAGGGTGTTGCCACTGACATTTCTGAGGTTTAATCCTTCGGCAATTTCTCGCTGAGTTGTCCCTGTGGCACCATTGTAGAGCATGGATAGTGTCAGGGCGATGCTGGTAGGAGAAATTAAGATGTTTTCCTCTTCTTGACTTTCGGTCAGAGTGGAGAATAGTTTAAAACCAAATTGTACTTGTGCATCAACTAAATTCCTTTTTTTTAGGGTTGGTTGAGGAAAAATCGTTCTCGGGGAAACTTCTCGTAACCCTTGAACGTCTTTAAAAGCATCAAAAAAATACGGTTTTGAGATAGCGATCACACTACTCAAGCAACAAATAGAAAGAACGCCAACTGTAGCTTTCGTCATCTTTAGAGTTCTCATCACCATCTATCCTATTTACAATACAGCAGTGTTCGTTTTGGTGAGGTTGAAGAACCCCGTTCCTCCAAGATTAAATACATAGGTATTGCTTGCTTGGATTTCTATGTTGCTAAATAAACAATGTCCCCTTTTTTGAGGATATAATTGATTCCTAAACATGAATCTCATAAATTGTAAATAAATCATTACAACTGTTAATCTGTCTTTCTATGGGGATCAGCAACGGAGGTTAAGCAAAACTGTGAATATTCAAGAGATTATGACAAAAGGCGGCCCGGCTATGTGGCCTTTGCTAATTTTGTCCGTATTAGCTTTAAGTACCATTATTGAACGTTCCTTGTTTTGGATACAGTTTCTACTCAAAGAAGGAAAAATTGTCAATCGAGTCTTAGAAGTGGCAGTTAACAACTGGGATGCCGCTCCTAAAGTAGCTAAAGAGCATAGTAAGCATCCGATGGGGGGTTTCCTCTACGGACCTCTCAGTTTGGTAGACCCTGACCCGGAAGTGTTCCACTTAGCCCTAGAATCCGCAGCCGATGACGAACTAGCTTTGATGAAACGAGGGGATAAAGTATTAGAAGCAGTTATCGCACTATCTCCTCTGTTGGGACTACTGGGGACAGTATTGGGACTGATTACCTCCCTAGGAGACATCCAAATTAGCGACCTTGGCACCTCCTCCACCACAGGTGTTACCCTGGGTATCGGGGAAGCTCTTATTTCAACTGCTACGGGATTGATTGTTGCCATTATCAGTTTGACCTTTTATCGCATTTTCCAGTCCCTTTGGTCGAATCAGGTAAGGGTATTTCGTAAAGCTGGTAGTGAGTTAGAAGTGATTTATCGTCAACGCTGGTTGGACAGCAACGGAAATCCCTCTGCCTATTCCGGCGGCACTCCCTCAAAGTTTACAGAGACTTTCGACGAATAATCTTAATATACCCATTTTCTTAAATATTGACCTATGACTGCTAGTAATGCTCCTCAGAAAAAAGCTTCTAATTCCTCGGTTTATTCTCGACCCCTAAAATTGTGGCAAGACAATTCTTCCCAGCAGGAAGTACGCATCGAAATTTTACCGATGATCGATGTAATCTTCTGTATTTTGACCTTTTTTATCCTCGGTGCTGTGGGTTTGTCCCGTCAGCAGGCCATCAGCCTAGATTTACCCAAAGCAGCATCAGGAACCCCCCAAATGCGGGAGATGTTGGTGGTCAGTTTGGACGATTTTGGTCAAGTTTACGTCGAGAAACAATTAGTTACTCGTAATCAATTGTTCAATCAGATTAAGAGCTATCATCAATTAAACCCCGAAGGCTTAATGGTGCTTCATGCTTCTAGAAACGCAACTTATAACGAAGTGATTCAAGTTTTGGATATGTTGCGAGAAGTGGGGGGCGATCGCGTTGCTCTAGCTACCCTGCCTGGGGAAAATGAAGCGAGTCCTGGTGGTTGGAATGATCCGAGTTTAACCCCCTTACCGTCGCAAAACAGCATACCAGGAGGCTATCCTAGTGGTTTTCCTTCAACCCAACCCAATAATCCTGCTAATAATTTAGGTAATTATCCGACTAATCCTTTACTTCCTTCTCAACCCAACGGATCAGGTATTCCTCAAACCACTACGCCTAATAATTAGCCTTTAACAGAAAAATTTAATTTCTTCAGAGGCTCCTCACATAACAAACTTTTCTCGCCCCTTTTGCTTCTTGCTTTGCCCTCTCAAGGCATCATCCGACAAGCTAGTAACTGCTCTTCTAAAGCCGCAATGCGATTGTAAGCAGCGGTTAGCTGTGCCGTTAATCTTCTAACCTGGAGATCGGTGGTTAATAAAGGTTCTTCTTCAGGAGCGATTAAAGTGTGCGTATCGCTATCATCGAGTAAGATATCTTTATGTTCCATCACCGAGTGATAATGACTCGTTTTGGGTACACTGGGGGGAATCGAAGGAGACGTGCTTGCTATAGATTGGGGTTGAATTGGTAATTTTTCGTTAACCACTGCTTCACTGTGTAAGTGAGATGTCCCCATCTGTAGGGTAAGCTGTTCAACAATATGATTAAGTTGCGTAACTTTCTGATTAAGTTCGTTAATTTGTTGTTGTAGCCCGTCCATAAGAATGCCCATCACTAAAAACTGTGCTACTTTTAATCCTAGAATTACCTGAGACAGATAGTTATAGATTCCTGATTCATTTAACGATTAGTTAAATACTCTTCATTAAGCAACAATACCCTAAAAGATATTACACTAATATTTGAAAGCTTTTTTATCTTTAATCCTAACAATAAAAAAGAACAAATTGATTGATTTATGGTGAATAATTTAATTGTTGCTTTTATTCTGATCGTTACTACCATTCTTTGGGTAGAGATTGTTCGAGACTGTTACCATGTCCTATCACATTCCTGGCAACCTTTATATCGTCTTCACGGTTGGCACCATCGGGTATTTCGTCGAGATTTGACCCCCATCAGCGAGGATATTTATCGTAAGGCACACTGGTACAATGATGTACCGGAAGCTTTAGTGATGCTCCTTCTAAGCTTAATTCCTGGGCTTCTTTGCTACTACTATAACATTTCCTCTGCTTGGTTAGGTTGGTCTGGTTCCATTTACACCTTAACCTTTTTAGGGGGAGCGATCGCCAGAGGTTTTGGAATTCCTTATATCGACGAATTAACCGATATTACCCATCGTCCAGGGGAATTTAAGACACTTCCTAATCCTTGGTTTGTCAATCGTCCTTATCATTGGCGGCATCATTTTGACGACCAAAAGGCTTATTATTGTGGGACATTAACCCTAGTGGATAAAATTATGGGAACCGCTTTATCTCTCAAAGGAAAGACAGTTGCAGTCACTGGTGCATCGGGAACGCTAGGTTTAGCTTTGCTAAAAGAGTTACACCTAAATGGAGCCAAAGTTATTGCTTTTACGTCTCAACATAAAACAATTAATGTAGAGGTTGATAATCAATTTCTCCCTATTAAAACTTTAACCTGGAAAGTAGGAAGGGAAAGCGAGTTAATAGATGAATTTAGCAAAATAGATATTCTGATTATTAATCATGGCATAAATGTTCATGGAAGTAGGGATCAAAAATCTATTATTAATTCTTACGAAGTTAATACTTTTTCTGGTTGGCGGTTGATGGAAACTTTCTTTCAAACCATTAAAACTAACAAAGATAAGGTGTGTAAAGAAGTTTGGATTAATACTTCAGAAGCAGAGGTAAACCCGGCAGTTAGTCCCCTTTATGAACTCACTAAAAGGACTTGGGGAGACTTAATTACCTTGAGGCGTTTAGATGCGCCTTGTGTGGTTAGAAAATTAATTTTAGGACCATTTAAAAGTAATTTGAATCCCATTGGCGTTATGTCAGCAGATTGGGTAGCTAAGCAAATTATTAAGGGAGCAAAATCGGATATTCGGAACATTATTGTTACCATTAATCCTATTACTTTTCTTGCTTTTCCTATCAAAGAGTTTTGTCAAAGTTTATACTTTAATTGGTTTACAAGTTCTGTAAAAGAATGAAAAAAGTAGCAGTATTCGGTAATACTGGTGGGGGTAAATCTACTTTGAGTAGGAAGTTGTCTGAGATAACAAATTTACCCCTTTACGTATTGGATAAAATTCAATATCAACCTGGGGGATTTCAAGTTCCTTATGAGGAATATAAAAGTATTCATGAGGAAATTGTCAACAAAGATGAGTGGGTTATCGATGGTTTCGGTTCTCTGGAAACCATTTGGTTACGACTGGGGAAAGCGGATACTTTAGTATATATTGATTTGCCCTTGTCTGTTCATTTTTGGTGGGTGACAAAACGGTTTATTACAGGTTTTTTTGATCCCCCAAAAGGTTGGCCAGAAAATAGTCCTTTATGGAAAAGTTCAATGCAAAGTTATAAAAATCTCTGGTTATGTCATCAGCGTTTAACGCCTAAATATCGGGAATATGTTTTAGAAGCAGAAAAAACTAAAAAAGTTTATCATTTAAAATCAACTAAAGATATTAAAATTTTTTTTGAATTAATTGCTTAAATTTGTCTTACTTTTTTTATACAATCTTATTCCTCGATAATAAATAAAACATCAAATAGAATTAGCTGTTGTTGGTTTGAGGACAGAAACCCAACTCAAATATCAACAAAATGTTAAGTGATGATCAGTATTATGATTTAAACTTGACATAATGTTTTATAATATGTTAAGGCGAGCAAACAATTGATTTATGAATAGAACTAATCGTGCCAAAAATCTTAAAGAAGCTTACCAAGTTTGTAATCTTGATCCCTTAAAGGGTGAAACGATAAAACTATATTATGTTGATTTATCAAAAGTTCGCAATACCAAAGCTATCGCTCAAGTTGATACAATTCTTGATTTTAAGAAACCTGAAGAATTTACAACCATTTTATTTACAGGTCATCGCGGCTGTGGAAAAAGCACCGAATTAAGAAGAATTGAGGAAAGATGGCAAGAAAAATATTTTATTGTTTATTTAGAAACCGACCGAGAAATTGATATTCAAGATGCTCGTTACATAGATTTATACTTAGTATTGATTAAACAAATTGAATATGAAATTAGACAACGAGGAATCAAGTTTAATGATGAACTTCTAAGTAATTTTGAAGCTTGGTTTAAAGAAATTACACAAGAGACAGAGGAAACCGTTGAAAAATCGGTGAGTATGTCAGGAACTTTAGATGTGAACTCCTCTCCTTTTCCAATTCCTTTTGTAGCTAAGTTATTAGTTAAATTATTAGCCCAAATTAAAGGCTCTGATAAACGGAAAACAACAATTCGTCAAACCTTAGAACAAGATATTTCTCGCTTGCAAGCTGATGTGAATTTTTTGTTAGATGATGGGTTTAAAAAAATACAGCACAAATTTCCTCAATACCAAGGATTTTTAGTAATATTCGACAATTTGGACTTAGTAACACCAGGAGTAGGGGATCATTTATTTTTTGATTATGCAGCACAGTTACAAGCCTTGAGATGTAATATTATTTATACTGTTCCAATTTCTGCCATCTATTCAGCGAAAAGAATCAATAACTTTTTCGATAATTCTAATATTGTTCCGATGATTAATATATACAATTTACAGCGAGATGAAGCGGATTTATCCTATCAGGAAGAAGCGTTAAAAGCTGTTGCTGAGTTAATTAAAGTTAGAGTTAATATTGAGGATGTTTTTGCTGATGAAGAAGATTTATTAAGTCTAGCTAAAGCAAGTGGCGGTCATGTTAGACAATTGATGCAAATGATGAGAACTGCTATTATCTCTGCGGATTCAAAAGGTAGCCCTAAAATTGATAGTGAAGACGTACAAATCGCAATCAAACGAGTACAGTTCGATTTTGAAAGAACCATTCCTGATGAGCATTATATTTACTTAGCAAATGTCTATTTAAAAAAAGAGATTAATAACAATCAAATTGGCCAAGATATGTTATTTAATACTTCCGCATTAGAATATAATGGTAGTGATAGATGGAACTATATTAATCCAGTTGTCAAGTACATTGAAGCTTTTAAAAAAGCATTAGAAAATGTTAGAAAATAACTCATTATCTATTTTAAAAGTTAGTTCATTTTTAGCGAACAATGAAGATAATTTAGCTGAATTATCGACTTTCATTGATTTCTCTGAAGGGTTAACGATTGGTTTTATAGAAGTTAACAGTAATCAAGAAAATGAGTGGATAATTGATAGTTTAATGAGTAACTATCGAATGCAAAATATACAATTTATGGTTTTAAATATAGATGATTCTCAGGTACGTTTTCTATTAGATGAAATCTTAAACTATTTATCTAAAAATCCTCCTTTAGAAGATAAAAAGCAAGTGATAATTATCAAAGGGTTAGAAAACTCTATTGGACTTAATGATTATCCCCCTGTTTTACAAAATCTCAATTTTGTGAGGAATTCTTTTACTTATGATGTCCCTTATCCCATACTATTTTGCTTACCGCACGAAACGATTACTAGATTTGCTAGATTTGCTCCTGATTTTTGGGCTTGGAAATCAGGAATTTTTAAGTTTGACTCTATACCAGAAGAAAAAAATATTGATCATAAATTTTTGAGTGTTGATCGGGTTATTGAGAGAGATAAAGTCTCAGAAACAAAAAAAAGAGTTGATTTATTGACTCGACTGTTTAGAGAATATTCAGCCAAAGAAAATATCCCTATGATGGTGACAGCTTTACAGCAATTAGGTGTTGCCCATTATCGTAGAGAAGAGTTACAAGAAGCGGAAGAATCTTTACTAGAAGCTTTAAATTTAAGTGTTCAAAGAGAGTCATTAGAGCCAACCAAAATAGTTATTCTTGAGATGTTAGGTGATGTATATAGAAAGGGGAAAAAATATCAAGAAGCAGAAACAATTTATCAACAAGCTTTGAATTTTTATTCTGAGCAAAGATATCGTCAAAATTGGGCTAGAATTCATAATAGTTTAGGAAATGTTTATCTAAACAAAAATCAAGGCAGCAAAGCTGATAATTTAGAAGCCGCGATCGCTGCTTATGAGAGGTCATTAGAAGTTTATACTCGTGACGCTTTTCCTCAAGATTGGGCCATGACACAAAATAATCTGGGGATTGCTTATAGGAATCGTCTTCGAGAGGAACGCGGCGATAATTTAGAACAGGCGATCGCAGCTTATCAGAGGTCTTTAGAAGTATATACCCGTGACGCTTTTCCTCAAGATTGGGCCATGACACAAAATAATCTGGGGATTGCTTATAGGAATCGTCTTCGAGAGGAACGCGGCGATAATTTAGAACAGGCGATCGCAGCTTATCAGAGGTCTTTAGAAGTATATACCCATGACGCTTTTCCTCAAGATTGGGCACAAACACAAAATAATCTGGGGGCTGCTTATTATAGTCGCATCCGAGGAGAAAGGGCCGATAATTTAGAACGGGCAATCGCATATTATGAGAGCTCTTTAGAAGTATGTACCAGTGACGCTTTTCCTCAAGATTGGGCACAAACACAAAATAATCTGGGGGTTGCTTATTATAGTCGCATCCGAGGGGAAAGGGCCGACAATTTAGAAGAGGCTATCTTTTGTTATCGACAGGCCTTGAAAATTCTTACTTTTAAGAGTTTTCCCCTGGACTGGGCGCAAACACAAAGTAATCTGGCCAATGCTTATATTAAGCGTATTTTAGGAGAAAAGATAGACAATCTGAACCAAGCGATTACCTGTTACCAAAACGCCTTAAAAGTTTATCCTTCTGACTATTTTCCCGATTATTACGCACAGATACAATATAATTTAGCCAATAGCCTGAGAGAACGTTTCCCACTGCTTAAGAACCGCAAAGATATTGAACAGGCCATAATCGCTTATGAACAAGCAAAACATATCTTTGAAAAAACCGACGACCAAGACTTAATCTTTGATAGTTACTATCAGTTAGGCCAAGCTTTTTTTGAGGGAGGATATTACACCCAAGCAATTGAGCATTTACAAAGCTGTCACCAAACCTATCTAAAAAAAAGAGATATTCCACATCTAGCGCCCATTTTATTTGAACTTGCCCGTCTTTATCATCGCATCGGCAGACTAGAACAAGGGAGACTTTATTTTAAAGATTCTCTGCGTCTCTTTCATCGTTTAGGGGACAAGGAAAACGCCTACTCTGTTACCGTTGCCCTGGGTAACTTAGAAATTCAAAGTGGAAAAATTGAACAAGCTTATAACCATTTAAAAGAGGCACAAAACTATTATGAAAACCACCCATATTCTAAACGAATCGATGAAATCAATCAACTATTAGAAACACTACAATCTAGCTAAAATGTCAAGACTAGGAAAACATAATCTAAGACTAAAAGAATGGGGACTAAAAGAAAATCCTTTTCGTACGACTCCCCTGGATAATCCTGAAGAGTTAGCACAGATTTTTTATGGACGGGATCAAGTTTTGGACATTGCTATTCCCACCCTTTATGAAGGTCGAAATATTTTAATTAGGGGTGCATGGGGTATCGGGAAAACTGCCTTAATTTTTAACTTAATTAATCAATTACAGCAGGAAGTTGCTACCATTGGTGAAAAAATGTTAGTGCTGTATTTGAGCAGTATTCCTGGGGATAGTCCCAATGAGTTTTACCGTGCTTTATTACTGGGTATTGCCGATAGTTTAGCGGAGGAAGATGCAGAAGCAAGAGAAATAGCTACCACTTTACTTGGTTATTCTATTCAAAGAACAAAAACCGCCACAGAAGGACAAGTTAAAATCGTGTTTTTATCCTTTGGGAGAAGACAAGAATCTCCCTCAAATCAAGTGAATCCTACTGATAATATTGATGCTTATCCTTTACTAATTCGGTTATTGAACAGAGCAGAAACTATTTATTCCCGTATTGTTATCGCTATTGATGATTTTGACAAAAAAGATCCTATCGTTGTACAAACCATCCTAGAAAGTAGTTTAGATTTGTTTCGCATGGGCAAACATCGAGGCTTTATCATGACAGGAAGAGGGTTCACTGAGTTACAAGAAGCTACCCTAAAAGTTCTGGGAATTTTCTCTGAAGATATTCCCCTAGAACCCATGAGTCAGGATGATTTAAAACACATCGTTATTAATTACCTCAATAGCGTTAGATACGAACAAAGAAACGATACCTATCCTTTCACAGATGAAGTAATTGACTTAATTACAAAATATGCACAAGGAATTCCCAGACAACTGAATTTGATTTGCGAGAAAGTTTTAAGAAAAGCTGCATCTAACGATGAAAAAATTATTGATAAAAAAGCTTTTAATTTTATTTGGCAAACCATGCAACAAGAATTTACCCATCAATTAAGTCCACAGTTACGTCATCTATTATATGTAGCTTATGAAGCAGGAGGAATAAGCGAAAATATCTCCGATCGCACCTTAGATAAACTCAACGCACTCACCTTTGTAGAAGTGTTACCCCAACTGAAAACAATGGAAGAACAAGGGTTAGTAATTCGCCAAGAAGATGAAAAGGGATTTCGCTTTTCTCCTTCACCACTATTTGAACCTAAATTAATTGCTGAAGCTGAATCTGAGTCATAACAGTTATCAGTTATCAGTTACCAGTTGTAGCTTTTATCGGACTCATGAAGTACACCTAACTCCTGCCCCCTGCCCCCTGCCTCCTGCCTCAAAGCGATCACCTCTGTACCTTACAAGTATGAGAAATGCTATATCGGTTTTTTAAATAATTATGAGAGAAAAAGTTATTGATTGGTTAAAAAAGAATGTTTCTGAACATCGTTTGCAACACATTTTAGGTGTGGAAAAGATGTGTGAACAATTAGCAATTAACCATAAAATTGACCCTAAAAAAGCTGCCCAAGCAGGATTAATGCACGATTTAGCTAAGTTTTTTCCTTCTCCCAAACTATTAGCAATGGCAAAAAAAGAATATAAGGAAATTGATTCAGTTTGTTTATCAAATCCCCATCTTTTACACGCAGATGTGAGTGCGATAGTTGCTAGGGAGACTTTTGGGGTAACAGATCAAGAGATTTTAGATGCAATTTCTAACCATACTTTAGGAAATCCTGAGATGAGTAAACTTAGTTGTATTGTATTTATTGCTGATGCTTTAGAACCCAATAGAGGAGACAGTGCAGAACTAGAAAAAATGCGTCAATTGAGTTTGAATAATCTTTATAAAAGTGTGCAACAAACTTGTGAATATTCCCTACAATATCTAATCAAACACAATAAAACCATTCACCCTAGAGCAATTTTAACCCGCAATTGGGCATTACATAAAGCTAGAAAACAATGATTTATTTAATTATGGGAGTATCGGGATCGGGAAAGACAACAATAGGTAAAGCATTAAGTCAAGAATTAGGCTATGCTTTCTACGACGCTGATTATTTTCACCCTCCAGAAAACATTGCTAAAATGCGTCAAGGTATTGCTTTAAATGACAGCGATCGCTTACCTTGGTTACTTGCTATAAAATCGATTATTAATAAACACCAAAATACACAAAAAAATGCTGTCATTACTTGTTCAGCATTAAAACAATCATACCGAAACCTATTACAAGAGAACACAATAAATATGATTTTTATCTATTTAAAAGGAACTTACGATACTATCCTACAAAGGTTACAACACAGATCAGAACATTTTATGAAAGAAAATATGTTAGTGTCTCAATTTGAAGCATTAGAAGAACCTGACAATGCTATTATCATGGATATTAATTTATCCGTTGAAAAAATTGTACAGCAAATTATCAATCAAACTTACGTTACAATAGAAAGTAACATGAAGCATTAAAATATCTTCGTAATGATTACCACTTCAAACCCATCTGAAGCAACAACAGAACCAAACGATGAGATAATTTTTCCTCAAGGAGAATTTTGGAGTGATGAACCCCCCTTGGAAACATATTTACACTTAACTCAGATTATTTTATTACTAAAATCTTTGCAGTGGTTATGGCAAGATAGAGAGGACTATTTTGCAGCAGGAAATCTGACTATATATTATAGTCCTCAACAGAAAAAATCAGAATACTTTAGGGGCCCAGATTTTTTTGTCGTGTTGGGAACAAAAAGCAATGAAAAGCGCAAAAGTTGGGTAGTCTGGGAAGAAGGGGGAAAATATCCCAATGTGATTGTTGAGATTTTATCAGATAGTACCGCAGCAACAGATCGGGAAGAGAAAAAACAGATTTATCAAGATACATTTAGAACCCCTGATTATTTCTGGTTTGATCCTTATACATTAGAGTTTCAAGGGTTTACTTTAATCAGTGGAAAATATCAACCCATTGAACCCAACCAAGAGGGATGGTTATGGAGTGAACAATTACAATTATATTTAGGAATTGATGAAGATAAGTTAAGATACTTTACGTCAGAAGGTGAATTAGTACCAAGTCCAGAAGAAGCAGCGAGTCAAGAAAGACAACAGAAGGAGTTAGCTTTACAAAAAATTGAAGAATTACAGAAAAAACTGAGGGAATTAGGGGTTAACCTAGATGAGTAAATTAGGTTTAACCTTTATAAAATGTGATCGCTAAACTAATATTATCATCAGTAATCAAAACAGGACCCTATGACTGTTATTCAAACTCCCTCCACTACCAATAAACAAACCAACCATGAGATAATTTTTCCTCAAGGAGAATTTTGGAGTGATGAACCCCCCTTGGAAACATATTTACACTTAACTCAGATTATTTTATTACTAAAATCTTTGCAGTGGTTATGGCAAGATAGAGAGGACTATTTTGCAGCAGGAAATCTGACTATATATTATAGTCCTCAACAGAAAAAATCAGAATACTTTAGGGGCCCAGATTTTTTTGTCGTGTTGGGAACAAAAAGCAATGAAAAGCGCAAAAGTTGGGTAGTCTGGGAAGAAGGGGGAAAATATCCCAATGTGATTGTTGAGATTTTATCAGATAGTACCGCAGCAACAGATCGGGAAGAGAAAAAACAGATTTATCAAGATACATTTAGAACCCCTGATTATTTCTGGTTTGATCCTTATACATTAGAGTTTCAAGGGTTTACTTTAATCAGTGGAAAATATCAACCCATTGAACCCAACCAAGAGGGATGGTTATGGAGTGAACAATTACAATTATATTTAGGAATTGATGAAGATAAGTTAAGATACTTTACGTCAGAAGGTGAATTAGTACCAAGTCCAGAAGAAGCAGCGAGTCAAGAAAGACAACAGAAGGAGTTAGCTTTACAAAAAATTGAAGAATTACAAGCAAAACTCAGAGAATTAGGTATTAATTCTGACGACATCTAGCTGAAAATTTGATGATTTACATAAGTTACTTTACATCAATTTGATAACAAAATATGGATTAATATTTTATTTTCTTTACAATTAATATTTATTCTTAATGCTTAATTATCTATATGATAGCAGTTTTAAGCTATACTGAACTTACATTAAAAGTTGGAATTAACACATAAATATCAGGAATTAAAGAAATTTGTAGCTAATTTTTCCATTTAATTAATCCGTTTCAGATTCAACATAATTAACTTGTTGTTCATCTACATTGAGGGAAACTTTATGATTAGCAATGTTCATATTACTCAAGATATTAATCTGCAAAGATTGGAAGAATTACAAATTCATTTGTGGGGAAAAATTCAACCTCACGGTGTGTTATTTGTTATCGACGAGTTCGATTTAAGAATAGTTCAAACTAGCAATAACACCAAACAATTTTTGGGCATTACACCAGAAGAAATTGTCAACCTAAGCTTAGATGACGTTTTTGATAGTTTTCAAATTGAACAATTAAAAACAGGGTTAGAAAGTAATAACCTAGATTTTATTAATCCTACCAAACTTTGGGCAAGGGTTGATGGAGATAATTATGTTATTTTTGATGGTGTATTTCATCGGAACAGTGAAGGATTCTTGATTTTAGAATTAGAACCCTATTTAGGGTTACATTATCCTGCTTCTGATATTCCCTTACCCGCAAGAAGACTATTTACTTCTAACTACATACGTTTAATTCCCGACGCAAAAGCAAGCGGAGTTGATTTATTTCCTAAGTTACATCCCCTCAATAATGAAGCTTCTCAAAAAGTCTGGGGGGACTCGCCGAAAGTTAGGGGACAAA
>NZ_JARVCN010000109.1:0-10167 GCF_038442745.1 Crocosphaera sp. Alani8 | reverse complement strand
GTCTAGATTTACTATTCTTTCATTTTCTCACACCTCATTCCTGATTGCTATATCATCGATCTTATTGAGATTACTATCAATGAATACAGCACTGTTTCGCTCGGTTTGAGCGAAGTTCCTGATGGTTTAGAATTGATTTCTAGCCCTATTTCTTATACAGGTGATTTTGACCGCTCTGTAGAAAGAACCTTTGAATTTGACCTCACCTTTAACGCATTAGAACGAGGAGATTACGAGTTCCCTGTTTACGCACTGGTTGATGGTGGGATTGTTGCTACCGAGTTAGATATAATTACCGTTGATGAAGGAGGAAACCGACCCAGAACCGTACCTGAACCTAGTTCTATGATCGCTTTAATGGGTTTAGCAAGTATTGCAGGTATTTCTCGATTAAAACGAAAAGATCATTAGTAGATTAGTCTAGGCTGAGTGGAAAAATTCCTGCAACTATAATACAGAAACTGGCATCTGATTAAAGCCAGATGCCAGCTTCTGTAGTTCCTAACAACATATTCTTCAACCCTAATTTAGATAAAGTTCTCCAATGTACAATAAAATTTTAGTTGCTGTTGATAATTCTGACATAGCCGAACAAGTAATTGAAGTAGCTCTGACTTTAGCTCGGGGATTTCGTGGACAATTAATGTTACTCCATGTTTTGTCTCAAAATGGTGAGGATAGCCCCATTGGTTTTGTTCCTTACGCTAGTAGTTATAGTATTGATTTGATTGAAAAATTTAAAGCAGATTGGCAGCAATATCAACAGGAAAGTTTACAACAATTAGAAGCATGGACAAAACGAGCCAAAGAGAATAATATTCAAGCAGAGTTGCGGCAAGCAAATGGGAACCCTGGCCGAGTTATTTGTGATGTTGCTAGGGAATGGCAAGCTGAATTAATTATTATCGGACGTAGAGGAAATTCTATAGCCAGCGAAATCATATTAGGTAGTGTTAGTAGTTACGTCATCCATCGTTCTCATTGTTCTGTCCATATCGTACAATCTTGACATCTTCCCTACCCCTTCTACAGCTAAAAAAATATCAATCTTGCCAGGTTCCCTCCTCTCTTAAAATTAAATTTTCTCCTTGATATACCAAAAGTACGCCATCGTTATGAACAACATAAACGTATTCACCATTAAGGAATTCATAACCCAAAGAGCGACAAGGTGTGACACCATCAGCGCAAGTTTTAAAAATAGTTTTACCAACTAATTGTATGCTGTCTCCTGTGTTAATATTTGTTCCTTCGTATGAAACACGATCACAAGTAACTGCACCTTCAAAACAATGCGATCGCAGAACAATGTTAAAATTTTCAGTTCTTAATCTTTGTTGCCTGACATTATCGTAAACTTCAACGTATAAATTATAAGTGGCATTGCCTCTTGTTCCCCCCACAATGATTTTATAGTCTCCATTAATCGGTAAGACAAGGTTTGTCTTAGTAACTTCTTGTTTAAGAAGAGTATTGTTAGGAGAAACTAAATCGAAGACAGCATTATTTTCCAAAGAAGTTAAGGAAATAGTCATGATTTGTGATTTATTCGCCCTTAATAAATAAATATCCTTTGTTCCCCTGATAACTGCATCTTCGACGGTGCTTGAAATCTCCCCGGAATCAAATTGAATGCGTCTTGTGCGATCGCTTTGTGCTTCAATAGGAATAGGGTTTAAGCCTACTAATAGCAGACATAAACCCAAAAATAACCTAGAAAATTTCATAATTATTTGTTGCTCAATAAACTGGTTTTGCCGACACTGCGAACAAGAAGCACCCTACAGCGTTGAGAAAAACCCGCCTGAAAAGACTGAGACTGACTTTGCACCTTCATTCCAAACACCTTATGTGTCCACACCTCCAGTTCCTCAATCTTTTGCCCTAAAACAAATATTACGAACCACTGTTAACGGGATTGGTCAATTCCTTCAAGCAGACAGGGTTCTCATAGCTCAAGTAATGGAGTCAGGAGAAATAGTAGTAATCGAGGAGTACAAACAAGGGCCTTGGAAAACATTACTCAATCATCATATAGGTCAATTTGTTACCCCAATGGACCTTGAAGCTTGGGAACTAGGAAGTGTTGTAACCCAGACTGAGGTACAAGAGGAAAGCAAGCAATCCTTTAGAATGATGAAGTTTGATAGGTTATATGACGTTAAAGCAAAAATTATTGTTCCCATTCGTCAAAATGAAAACCAGGCAAAATGTATTTATCCCGTAACCCACTCTAACCATCAAACAAAAACAGATAAGAGTTTATGGGGATTAATAATCGTTCATCAGTGTTCTAGTCCGCATCAATGGACATCTTCAGAACTAGGTTTTCTATCTTTATAGCAGTTCCCATACTTGTGAGGTACAGAAGTTATCTCTTTGAGGCAGAAGGCAGGGGGCAGGAGGCAGAAGTTAGGTGTACCTCATGAGTCCGAGAAACGCTATATTATCTACTCAATTAATTATTTCCATTCAACAAGATCACTTTTATCAACACCTCAATAAAATTAATCAAAAATTAGAAGAAATTGCTTTTCAGGACCGTTTAACCCAGATCCCTAACCGACATTATTTCGATTACTATCTTGACCAAGAATGGCGACGTATGGCCAGAGAAAAACAAGCCTTTTCTTTAATTGTCTGCGATGTAGATTTTTTTAAAGCCTATAACGATACTTTCGGCCATCTTCAAGGAGACTACTGTTTACAAAAAGTAGCTCATAGTCTCGAGAGTATTTTACAACGTCCGGCAGATAAAGTCACCCGTTACGGGGGAGAAGAGTTTGTCATTATTTTACCCAATACTGAAGTTGAAGGGGCGATTCATGTTGCTCAAAAAATGAGATTAGCAATCAAACAATTAAAGCTGCCTTCAGCTAACCAGAAAGTGAGTCAATACGTAACAATTAGTTTAGGAGTTACTAGTGTAGTCCCTTCTCAAAAAACGTCCCCCAGACAGCTATTAGATGAGGCAGACAAAGCTTTATATCAGGCTAAAAAACAAGGTCGAGATCGAGTTGTTTTAGCAAAAAGACCGACCTTAACTACTCTTCAAAATCAGGTTTGCGTCAACTAGTTGATCCTCCTTCTCCTAACTCTTAGAAGGTATATACTTAGCTAGTTTCCCTGCAAGATTAGCTAGGGTCATACTTTGTAACCATACTTTACCAGGCCCCGTTAATTTTGCCAAAAATAGACCTTCTCCACTGAACAAAACATTTTTAATCCCTTTAACCCTGTCGATTTTAAAATCAACTGTAGGTTCAAACAAAGCAACATGACCAGGATCAACTAATAGGTTTTCTCCTCGTTTTAAATCATAAGTCTGCATTTCTCCTGGAATTTCTAAAAATGCTTTTCCTGGGCCAGTTATTTTCTGTAAAATAAATCCTTCTCCTCCAAATAAAGCAGCACCTAGTTTTTGGCGCAAATGTAACCCTATTTCTACAGTTTCTTCAGCACACATAAAAGCATCCCTCTGGCAAATTAAGCTTTGTTCAGGCATTAATTGAAAATCCAAAATTGTCCCAGGAACTTCTGTGGTAAAAGCTACCATTCCTT
Source organism: Crocosphaera sp. Alani8 (assembly GCF_038442745.1). Taxonomy (NCBI): domain Bacteria; kingdom Bacillati; phylum Cyanobacteriota; class Cyanophyceae; order Chroococcales; family Aphanothecaceae; genus Crocosphaera; species Crocosphaera sp. Alani8. Next base: position 6,606 of record NZ_JARVCN010000109.1, on the reverse strand, counting down.
GACCAGAATTACAACAATAACTGGTCATAAATAGGGATTCTCCTGACAATGCTCTACCAATACCTGCCATTAGTCCACCTCTGGTATTAGTCTTCATTTCTATGTCTCCTTTCATCCAGGCCATTCCCCCAGATTCCGTATAAATAGACTCCCCTATCATTAGATAAGCTTCGAGAATTGGCATAAGGGTTCCGTGGATTTTATACTGCATTGGTTATTAGATAAATTCAGTGGGTTATTTTTATACTATGAAATTAAATGTACTCACATAAGAAAATTTTTAAGATCATTTTAATGTTTACTATAGAACAATAATAATTAACTTATTTCTTTAAATGCCATCTGGGAAACAAATGTTATATAATAGTTGCTGTACGACATTTTCTAGGAAAATGTTAAATTAAAAAGAAAAACTCTATTTTAGATCAATTAATTAAACGATGAACTTTGTTAAGCAAACCCTTGCCAGTATTATTGGAACGTTAGCGGGATTATTTTTATTTGCTACCTTGGGGGTTAGCAGTTTAGTGATACTATTAATTACTTTAGCCAGTGTAGACACAGAACCAACTATCAAAGATAAATCAGTTTTAGTATTGGATCTTTCCACAGAAATTAGAGATAGAGAACCCATCGTTAATCTTGGGGACATATTATCAGAGAGAAATAACTCAGTGTTAACCTTAACTCAGGTTGTTAAAAACATAGAAAAAGCCAGTAAAGACGATAGAATAAAAGCTATTTTCTTAGACGGAAGTAACGCAAGCGGAGGCAGTGGTTATGCTAGTTTTGCAGAGATTAGAGAAGCATTAATAGAATTCAAAGAGAGTGGCAAAAAAATCATTGCTTACGATGTTACTATCAGCGAACAAGAATATTATTTAACCTCATTAGCAGACACCTTAATTATCCATCCTATGGGTTTAATGGAATTAAATGGTATAGGAACTGAACCCTTATTTTGGACAGGTGCATTGGATAAGTACGGAATTGGTGTACAAGTGGTAAGAGTAGGTGAATATAAAGCAGGGGTAGAACCTTATACCAGAACCCAACTCAGTCCGGAAAATCGGCAACAATTAGAAGTTTTACTGGGTAGTATCTGGGATAATTATCTTCAGCAAATAGGGGAAAGTAGAAAAATAAAAGCCAATCAATTACAAACTATTGCCGACAATAAAGGTGTTTTATCCCCCCAGGAAGCAGAGACACTGAAATTAGTTGATCAGGTAGGTCATAGAGATCAAGCTGTTTCAATTTTAAAAGAAATCACAGAAAATGAAGACAAATCCCTGAGACAAGTTTCGTTCAATAACTACACAAGTATTCCAGTTACCGGAGTAAATAATAATAGTTCTAGTAATAAAATTGCCGTCGTTTATTTAGAAGGGACAATTGTTGACGGAATAGGAAATAGAGAACAAATCGGGGGAGCCCGTTTTGCGAGAATACTGCGTAAAATTCGAGAAGATGAACAAGTAAAAGCGGTAGTTATCCGTATCAATAGTCCTGGAGGAAGTGCTACGGGATCAGACGTTATTTTACGAGAAGTTCAGTTAATTCAAGAGAAAAAACCTGTGATTATTTCTATGGGTAATGTAGCCGCTTCTGGAGGGTATTGGATAGCCACAGGAGGAGAACATATTTTTGCCCAACCTAATACTATCACTGGCTCCATTGGAGTGTTTGGCATCTTATTTAATATCGAAGAAATTGCCAGCAATAACGGAATTACCTGGGATGTTGTTAAAACAGCAAAATTTGCCGATTTAGGAACAGTAACCCGCTCAAAAACAGACCAAGAACTAGCCATCTACCAGGCATCAGTTAACCGAGTTTATGACGTATTCCTCGAAAAAGTTGCCAAATCTCGTAACTTAAGCAAAGATATGGTTGCCAACATTGCCCAAGGTAGAGTGTGGTCCGGAGAAACAGCGAAAAAAATTGGCTTGGTGGATAGTTTTGGAGGATTAGACACAGCCATTAATCACGCAGTAGAAAAAGCCGAATTAGGGGAAGATTGGCAAGTTACATCCTATCCTACCTCCCAAGGATTTGCAGAATTATTTATGAGGAGAACCTTAGATGAAGATATCAAAATTAGTAATAATTCTACTGATCCTTTGACCCGAGAATTTTTTAAATTTCAAGAAGAATTAAAACATATTCAAAACTTCAACGATCCCCGAGGGGTTTATTCTATTCTTCCCTTTAATTGGCAGTTGCATTGATATAGCAGTTCCCATATTTGTGAGGTACAAATTTTTCTAGTTTTAGGAGTCAGGAGTTCCTCACTCCGTTCCGGCGCTATCGCACAGGAGTCAGGAGTTAGAACCTAAATATTGGGTGTACCTCATGAGTGTGAGAAACGCTATAGTAAGTAACAATAACATCAAAAAGGTAAACTATAACTTGTTTTTTATTGGCTGTTCCGCCATTGAAGGAAATATCAAAATGTACTTGAAAAATATTCATTTATATGCTTTTCGTAATTATCACGAGCAAAGTCTTAAATTAGAGTCGCAAAAAACAATTTTATTAGGAAATAATGCCCAAGGAAAATCCAATTTACTCGAAGCAGTAGAACTCTTAGCAACCTTAAAAAGCCATCGCACCAATCGCGATCGTGACCTAATTTTAGAAGGGGAAAAAACAGGACAAATACTAGGAACAGTAGAACGTAACTATGGGGAATCTCAACTAGGAATTACCCTGCGTTCGCCAGGAAGACGTAGTTTAATGTTAAACCACGAAAACCTACGCCGTCATCTAGAATTTTTAGGTCATATTAACGCAGTCGAATTTTCTTGTTTGGACTTAGAATTAGTGAGAGGTTCCCCAGAAACCCGTCGCAGTTGGTTAGATACCCTTTTAATTCAATTAGAACCAGTTTATGCCACCATCATTCATCAATACTATAAAATTTTACGTCAACGAAACGCCTTACTAAAAGTAATTCGTAAAACCGTAGAAGATCCAGACAATACTAACAATCTATCCGCTGAAATGTCCCAACTAAAACTATGGGATCAACAATTAGCTGAATCAGGAACCAGAGTGACTCGACGGCGAAACCGCGTCATTGAAAGAATCATCCCGTTAGCACAAAATTGGCACAAAGAGATTAGTAATGGGAAAGAACTCTTAGAAATTAACTATTTACCCAACATTGAGATCCATAGCGAAGAACCCCAACAAATACAACAAGCATTCTTAGAGAAAATAGAGCAGCGTCGTATAGCTGAGCAACAATTAGCCACCACCGTAGTTGGTCCCCATCGAGACGATGTAGAATTCACTATTAATAGTACCCCCGCTAAATCCTACGGTTCTCAAGGACAACAAAGAACCCTGGTTTTAGCCATTAAACTAGCAGAATTGCAATTGATAGAAGATGTCATCGGAGAACCCCCCCTACTGCTCCTAGACGACGTTTTAGCAGAACTCGACCCTAACCGGCAAAATCAGCTATTGGAGGTAATTCAAGGACGTTTTCAAACCCTAATAACCACCACTTACTTGCACTCTTTTGATACCCAATGGTTAAAATCCTCTCAAATTATGAAAGTTGAGCAGGGAAAAATTTTTCAAGTATAATTTTCTGGGAACATCTGAGAAGGCAGTAACGACTAGATGAGAAAGCTGCGCAAACCCGAAATAAGAAAGGTTAACTCTTTCATAAAGTAAGTTATTTTTCTTATAATAAAAGTCTTAGGGCAATAAGCAGCAGATCAATAGGATATAAACTTCCCATAATCCTATTAGATTAGGAAGCTAAAAAAGCTATTTCTTACCAGAAACCCCCCTCCTTAATAACGCTTTGTAAATTCAGTGAGATGTCAAGATGATTTTGGATAAACTAAAACGCTGGGCCATTACAGAACCTATTGAAGACGATTCTGAATACGATGATCCCAACTACGTTGAAATCGACGGTAACTCGGACTTTGAGGTAGAAGAACCAGTAACACCTCCCGCCACTCAAGAAGTTGAACGCCGTTCTTGGAGTAAGCCAATGGCATCTAATCTGAATGCAGAACTAAATACGAGAAACAACAAAGGTAATGTAGTCGCTATGCCTGGAATTAACAATATTGCTGAAGTTGTGGTGGTTGAACCCCATTCCTTCGATGAAATGCCCCAAGTCATTCAAACCCTTCGCGAACGTAAATCTGTGGTTCTTAACCTCAATGTAATGGAACCCGAAGAAGCACAACGGGCTGTTGATTTCGTTGCTGGTGGTACCTATGCTATCGATGGACATCAAGAACGCATCGGGGAAAGTATTTTCCTTTTTACACCTAACTGCGTCAAAGTAAGTAACCTCTCTGGCACAGTTCACGATGTCCCTGAAATTCCCACCAACCAATCCCGCAACCCCTCCCCTATGGCTAACTGGGGGGCTGATGTTAACCGTTTAGTTCAGTAGGAAACTCCTCTGGCTTTTCCTTCGCAACGCAACGATCGCTTAATATTTTCAGTTAACAACATTACCATCGCAAACTTGTGTCTATTAGACTGAGTATCATTGGAGGCGGGGTGATGGCGGAAGCAATACTCACCCGTCTTTTGCAGTCTCAACTTTACCCCCCAGACTCCTTATTAGTAAGTGAACCCCAAGGGGACAGAAGGGACTTTTTAGCCCAAACCTATCAGGTAAAGGTCACCAGCAACAACCAAGAGACTTTAGAGGCAGCTGAAGCCCTATTATTAGCCGTCAAGCCTCAAATCCTAGATAAGGTTATTTCTCAGTTAACCTTAGATGAGATAGGAAACTATCCCCTAATCCTGTCGATTTTAGCAGGAACCCCCTTAAGTCGCCTAGAACTGACATTTCCTAACTTTCCGGTCATTAGGGTGATGCCTAACACTCCGGCTACAGTAGGGGCTGCTATGACAGCGATCGCAGCTGGAACCCAGGTTAAACCTTCCCATCTAACCCTAGCTACCTCTATTTTTGGGGCAGTGGGAGAAGTGGTAGAGGTTTCTGAGTCATTAATGGATGGTGTGACCGGTTTATCCGGATCTGGCCCCGCGTTTGTAGCCTTGATGATCGAAGCTTTATCCGATGGTGGAGTTGCTTCCGGCTTACCTCGGGCCATCGCTACTAAACTGGCTATCCAAACGGTGTTAGGAACCGCCACCTTAATCAAAGAAACCGAGTTGCACCCTGGCCAGTTAAAAGATAACGTCACCAGTCCAGGGGGAACCACCATTGCAGGGGTAGCCAAGTTGGAAGAAAAAGGCTTTCGTTCTGCTGTAATCGAAGCTGTTAAGGCGGCTTACAGGCGATCGCAAGAGTTAGGGAAATAAGTTTTTAAAAATGGATAATAAATAAGTAAAGTTTAGTGCTGAATTCTTCTTTAAAGGAAGAGTTTTCAGCAAAATTAACTATCCGTTTAAAACCGATAAATGATAACTAATAACCGAAGATGGATACTGATTTTATTTACACTTATCCTCCCCTAATTCCTGGTATTTTGAAAAAGCGATACAAGCGTTTTTTAGCAGATATTGAATTAGAATCAGGGGAATTGATCACTGCACATTGTGCCAATACTGGGCCAATGATTGGGGTGTGTAAGGTTGATAGTCGGGTTTATGTATCTAAGAGTAATAATCCTAAGCGAAAGTTAGCCTATAGTTGGGAATTAATCAAAGTAGAAAAAACCTGGGTTGGCATTAACACTTCCTTACCAAATCGAGTTATTAAACATATTTTAGAACAAGAAAAACTTCCCCCTTTACAGGGAAAATATAATCAAGTTCGTTCAGAAGTTCCCTACGGAAAAGATAAGAAAAGTAGAATAGATTTTCTCTTAAATAATGAATCAGGAGAAAACCCGATTTATTTAGAAGTTAAAAACACTACCTTAGCTAAAGATAAGATCGCCCTATTTCCTGATACCGTAACTACTCGCGGACAAAAACATTTACGAGAATTAATGGATTTGTTACCCTCTGCCCAACCGATGATGTTATATTTTATTAACCGAGGAGACTGCGATCGCTTTTCTCCTGCAGATGATTACGATCCGCAGTATGGAAAACTATTTCGGGAAGCTGTTAAAAAAGGAGTAACAATTTTACCCTGTCGCTTTGATGTTACACCCCAAGGAATTCGTTATTTAGGACTAGCAGAAGTAGAAAATTGACTTTTCATATTAAAAATAGCTAAATTTTTGATTACATTTATTCAAATTTTTTCACAAAAAATAATAATAAAAATTGTGTATATGTAGTTTTTATTACTCCAAATATTGGGACTATTCAAATAGCGAACTTGAAGAGAATTTGCTATGACTAGAATTTACTTTGGAACTAATCGAAATCTAATTGCCTCAAAAAACTCAGAACAAGGGTTTGACTTTGGGAGTAACTTCAGTGACGATGGACTCGCTAACCTACGCTTTGGAAAAGCAGAGGTAACAGGGGATGATTTTTCTAACTATGAAATCCAACTAGCACCAGAAAATCTACTTAGTGAACCTCCAGTGTTAGGAAGTCAGACGATTTTACGAGAACTTTCTAAACAAATGAGAGACAACGCAGAAGAGAAGCTTCTCAAAAAGTCTGGGGGGACTCGCCGAAAGTTAGGGGACAAAG
>NZ_JARVCN010000108.1:0-10193 GCF_038442745.1 Crocosphaera sp. Alani8 | reverse complement strand
ATCTTTGTCCCCTAACTTTCGGCGAGTCCCCCCAGACTTTTTGAGAAGCTTCGAAGCTACAAGAGATTTCATCATTGGTATAATGCTTTTTTCTTGTACCATGAGGACGAATCGTGATAAAATAAGCAAAGATTCTGCGAATTAATAACGTTTCATCGCTCTTGACATTTCTCGTTGGTCTTGACGGCGTTTTACAGTTTCTCGCTTGTCGTGAAGTTTCTTACCTTTTCCGAGGCCAATACCTACCTTAACTCGACTCCCTTTAAAATAGAGCTTGAGTGGCACTAATGTTAAGCCTTTTTGTTCAATTTTCCCGATTAGTTGATTGATTTCCTTGCGATGAAGCAATAGTTTACGGGTACGCTTCGGTTCGTGGTTAAAATATTGGCTACTCCCCTGATAGGGAGAGATGTGTACATTGGTTAACCAAGCTTCCCCGTCTTTAATAAAAGCATAGCCATCCGCTAAGTTAACCCTTCCGGCACGAATAGACTTAACCTCAGTCCCCACCAGTTCGATACCCGCTTCATAGGTCTCTAAAATCTCATAGAGAAAACGGGCTTTCCGATTATCACTAATAATTTTCGTCGCTTTATTTTCGTTTCCCATAGCCTTTCTAGGATAACACTTATTTTTACTCTTAGCAATATAAAAAATATAACTAAAGCTTTTATCGAACTCATGAGGTAAACCTAACTCCTGCCCCCTGCCTCAAAGCGATCACCTCTGTACATCACAAGTATGAGAAATGCTATGATTTTATACTTAACTAAAATGTTGGACTAATTCGGCGGTCAATCCTTCTATGGTATATTCTTTGGCTTCTATGTCTACTCTGGTTAATAATTCATAACAAGTTTTTGAAGTTTGGGGGCCAATAGAAGCAAGACAAACATTGTTTAGAAGGGATAAAATATCTGCCTGATTGTTAGTATTAAGAGATTCTTTTAGTAGTTTGTAAAAGTTTTTCACTGTTTTAGAACTAGCGAAGGTAATAATATCAACTTGTTTATTTTGTAAAGCTTCCCAGGCGCGTATATCGATCTTTTCGGGACACCCGGATTGATAGGCAGGAACTTCGATAATATTTGCTTTTTGTTTTTGTAATTCTTTTACTAATAGTTCTCTACCCCCTGTTTCTACACGGGGAAATAATATTTTTTGCTGAGCTAAATTTTCGGGAAAATGGTTAACTAATTCGTCGGCAATAAAGTTAGGAGGAATAAAATCGGGGGTTAAATGATACTTCTGTAAACAAGTTGCTGTTTTTTTACCCACTACTGCTATTTTAATAGCACCCAAAACCCTAACATCTTTACCCAATTCTTGTAACCGTTGAAAGAAAAAATTAACCCCGTTTGCTGAAGTCAAAATTAACCAATTAAAAGAAGATATTGTTTCAATAGCTGAGTCTAATGCTTGCCAAGAGGACGGTGCTAAAATTTCCAGTGCTGGCATTTCTATGATGTTTGCACCTTGTTGCTTTAGAAGGGAACTAAATTGACTCGATTGGTCTTTTGCACGGGTAATGATTACGGTTTTTTTCGCTAAAGGAAGAGGTGAAGATGAAGACATATAGGGGATATTAACTACGTTTCCGATGATAATAACAGCAGGAGATAAAGAGATTCCTGAGACCTTTTCTATTATAGTGTTTAATGTGCCTAAATAAACTTTTTCTTGATAACTTCCACTATTATGAATAATGGCAATAGATTCATATTGCGATCGCCCATTATCAATTAAAAGATTAATTATTTTTCCAAGATTTCTCGTTCCCATAAGGATAATTAGGGTGTCTATTTTAGCTAGAGCTTGCCAGTTTAACAATTCTGGTTGATGCCCCGTCAAAACAGTGAAACAACGACTAATTTTTTTATCAGTTAGGGGAATTCCTGTTAATAAGGGTGCCGCTAAAGCTGATGATATTCCCGGCACTAATTCATAGGGACAATCTGCTTCTTGTAAAGCTTTTATTTCTTCGTTAGCACGACCAAAAATTAAAGGATCACCACTTTTTAGTCTAACGACTTGTTGACCTTGCAAACAGTAATTAACCAGCAAATAATTGATCTTATCTTGTTTGGTGCTAGGTTGTCCGCCTCTTTTACCCACATCAATTTTTAAACAAGCTTCAGGCACTAAATTAAGTAAATTGTCATCGACTAGAGCATCATAAATTAAGACTTCAGCTTGAGATAAAAGATTATAAGCTCGCAAGGTTAAGTAATTTATATTACCGATTCCTGAACCCACTAAATATACTTTTCCACTCATCAAATTTCAACTCACTTCAAGACAATAAAAAGCGTGAGACTTAGCCCATCATTGAATCAGAGAATTGAAGCAAATTCCAACAGGCTTTGATGATGGGGAAGAAGACATATAGGTATCCTGTCCTAATTATATCCATCCACCTATCCACACAAAAATAAAGACATCTAGAATAGATGCCTTTAAGGATAAAAAAGGAAATTAAACGATTCAGATTTTACTTAAATCCTACCGCTGCTTGCCAAACAAAGGCCAAAGCTAAGAAAAATACGGGGATAACTGGTAATACATCTACCAGGGGATCAAAAATTTGATAAGCTTCGGGTAATTTTGCTAAAAGGAATAGAGCTTCCATGTGGTTATCTACCTTCCCAACTCTTTATATATTATGGATTACACAATATCCTATCATAAACAGGGTTAATAACAAGGATTACTCCTGGTCTTGTTGGGGTGAAGATTCAAAAACAGGACAATAACCCTCTTGTGTCACTTTAAACCCATAGAGAGGGGATTGAGAATTCCAACAACGTTGAGCGCGATAATGACAACAATTTTGACAACAATCTAAATCATTGAATACTTGATCTGTCTTAGTTTGATTGAGGAGTTCTCGTTGAGGAATTCCCCGTAAAACCAGCTCATCCCCTTGCCAACGAGCTTCCAGCAGCCCTGTATCGGCAAAATAACGCCAGTGGGGATCATCCACAATGCTGCGGGGAAAAGTTAGGGTGATATTACTATCAACATCGTTTAATTCTCCCTCATAGACCCCAGAAGAAGGAGCATCCGGTTGAATAAATTTATCCCCAATGGGAAGTTCTACCAGAGTTCCTGCGGATGGGAGATGAAGCTGATAACGGTTTTGTAACTCTTCTAAATTGGTTAAATCTCTTAAATTAATGGTTGAACCGTGAACGAAAATAATATGTTGGGGGCGTAAATTATGAATTAATTGGGTAGTGTTGCGGCCATCGCTGTGTTCGGCTAAAATATAAGACTCGCTATGAATAGAAACCCGTTCCATCAATGCGATAGTTTCTGGTGATTCTTGGGTTTGTCCCTCGTTAGGAGAAGCAGGGAATAAAATTACCCATAACCCGGATAGTAAGTAACCCTCGTCGTAAAGGGTGGTGAGATTATCCGTCAAGACAACGCAGGGGTTTTGTCCCATTTTGCCCCGTTGTTGGGGGGTTAAGCGACGTAAACGGGGACAGATGCGCTCATCCCAAAATAGGGGCTGATGTTTAGCAAAATTTTGAACCGATAAAGGGAATTCCTGTAATAAGTCCAAATAGCGATCGCAAGCGTTGGCCACTTCTCCATCCACCCAAATATCTAAATCTCGTCCGGTAAATTGATGATGGGAACGCAATAATTTTAAAATTTCTTGTCCTAAACCCAAAGTCGGCACTGGTAATACTACACTATAACCGTGGGTCAAACACTCATTAATTCGTTGCATCAGTTGTTTTTCTTGTTGACGGCGATGGGAATGGCGAATAGTCCCATAACTGCCTTCAATAATCAAAATATCGGGAGATAAACCCCGTAATGCCTCGATAGAGAGTCCTTCCACTAATTGAAGATTAGATAAAGAAAAGTCCCCTGTATACAGTAATTTATAGGTTCGTTGAATAGTGCGATAGGTCAACAGGAAAGAGGCTGCCCCTGGTAAATGACCGGATGGGAATAACTGCACCGTTAAATCATCAAATAATTCAAAGGGTTTTTCCCAAGATAACCCCTGACAAAAAGTAGCGGTTTTGGGGGGATTTTTTTGGGGCCAGTTAAGGGGAAGTAGGTGTTTGGTGACTTGACTGGCGTAAATGGGTAAGCTAGGAAAAGCCTCATGAAGTGCCTTTAACCCTCTGGCGTGATCACTGTGAGCATGACTACAAAAAACCGCGTCTACTGGGACTCGATCTCGATTAACTAAAGGGGTGAGATCCTCTAAACCGCAATCTAGTAAGATACGGTGAGGGCCTAATTGCACTTCCAAACAGACCCCTTCATCATCATAACCAACCCCGTAGGGTAAACAGGCGAGATGGTTTGAAGGATGCTCAGCTTTAGTAGGACGTTCATTCATAGACACTTTTTATCGCCCCTTAATAGGGGTTAATTAGTATCAAAGATAACAAAGTCTTTTCATTCTATCGAATCTTTTCCCAGTTATTCAGTTATCAGTTATGGGTTATCAGTTATTGCTTAGTTTTTACTGATAATCTTCTTCTTGTATCAACCGTAAGTTAATAGTATCGGCACTGGCAGGAAATCCCTCTGCTAAAGTTAAAATTTCTAAAGTAGGGGCTAATTTTTTGAGGGCAGTTGGAGAATATTCTATGATATGGGACGGTTTTAAAAAGGTTTCCACCTTAACTGAAGAGGCGTAACGAATCAGTCCGGAGGGGGGTAAAATAACTTGAGCGTTTCCTAAATAGTCTGCCGTAGCTTTCGGGGTATGATGTCCAATCAAAAGACTCCCAACGGTGCGAATTTTTTCCACCACTTCCCAAGGTTCGGCTATGGTTAATATTAGATAATGAGGAGAAAAGTTGTTGGTAATTTTAACTGCCTCTTCCATGGAGTCTACTACAACGATTAAGCTGTAATGGGCGATCGCTTTTTCGGATAAAATACCGTGGGCGTTATCTTGTAGTTTTTCTTTTACTTTGGTTTGAATTTTTTTTGCCAAACTCAGATCTGTTGTCACTACCACCACTGCACTGCTGGGATCTTGTTCTACCTGGGCTAATAAGTCCGCTGCAATGTGGGTTTCTTTGGCGGTTTTGTCGGCGATAATGAACAATTCTGAGGCATCAACGGGTGTGTCGGTGCTTACGGTGCCATAAAGCATCCGTTTAGCTAAAATTACGTCTAATCCTCCCGTTCCTGTGATTACGTCCACTTTGGGGATAGTTTCCGTTCCGTAAGCCAAAGCTGCGATGGCCTGGGCCCCACCTAAACGGTAAATTTGGTCAACTCCGGTCATTTGTGCCGCTACTAGGATGTGGGGGGGAACTTTGCCGGTTTCGTCGGGGGGACTAACGAGGATAATTTCTGGAACTTTGGCAATTTTTGCGGGTAAGGTTTGCATCAGGATGCGACTAATGGGAGAACCTTGATCCCAGGCCACATAAATACCAGCGCGTTTGACGGGGTTGTAGCGTTTGCCTACCACTACGTCGTTGTCTTCAAATTTTACCCAGGGTTTGGGGAGTTGTTGTTTATAAAAGCTTTCTAGTTTTTGACTGACGGTTTGGATAGCGTCGAGTAGTTTTTTAGGAATTTTTTGATAAGCTATGTCTAAATCGGAACCGCTAACTTTTAAATTAGTGGGGGTAGTAAGAATGTCGAAGGGTTCAAATAGTCCTTGATCTCCTTTGTATCTGATTCTGTCGAGAATTTCTCTCACAGCAACTTCTTTTGCTTGAATCTCGTCTCGATGGGGGCGATCGCCGATTCTTTGCAATTCTGCATTTATCTCAGCTGACTGGGTGATGATTCGCAGCATGGAGTTGTATCGCTTCGCTATATTCGCTAAGCCAGAATTTACGTTCTTTCTCTTCTCAAAATCAAGAAAGAAAATTGCTTCTAACCTTGGAGGGGACTGTTGTTAATCCATTCCTTATCTAGCTTACCTTGTATTTCTAAATTTGTAGTCTCTAGAAGATTTTTCTCTTATGACTCCCTGTCTGAATTTTGGTGGGCAGCTCCTAGATAAAGTTGTGCTACTTTGGGATCGTTAAGTAGTTGTTCTCCTGTCCCTTGAAAGCGATCACATCCGTTTTCCAGTACATAGGCACGATCTGCCATCATCAAGGCTTTTTTAGCGTTTTGTTCCACTAAGACGATCGCTTTTCCTGTGTCGTTAATGGCTTTTATTTGTTCAAATACGCTGTTGACTAAAATGGGCGATAAGGCGGCTGAGGGTTCATCCAGTAATAAAACGTCGGGATCTAGCATTAATGCTCGTCCCATAGCCAACATTTGCCTTTCTCCTCCGGATAGGGTTCCTGCTTTTTGGCGACGACGTTCTGCTAATCTGGGAAACATGGTGTATATTTTATCTTTTTGCTGTTTTAATGACCCATGAGTAATAAATGCTCCCATTTCTAAGTTTTCTTCGATACTTAGAGTAGCAAAGACGTTTTGTATTTGGGGGACGTAACACATTCCTAATTTAACGATTTGGTCGGATTTTAAACCGACAATACTTTGGTTTTTGAAGACAATTTCCCCCTTGTTTGTTTTCAAAAGACCAAAAATAGTTTTTACTAGGGTAGATTTTCCGGCACCATTGGGGCCGATAACGGCTACTAATTCTCCTAATGAAATGCGAAAATTTATGCCTTGTAATATGTTTAAATCTTTTACATATCCAGCATAAACTTGTTTAACTTCTAAGATATTTTCCATCTTCTCGACTTTTATGACTTCAAATTATTGGTTTTTCAGGTTTATTTTTAGCACGGTGTTTTCTGTTTTTCGGGTCTTTCTTCTGGTACGATAGCCCCTTGAACTGGGCAAACTTGTAAGCAAATTCCACAATCTATACAAGTATCAAAATCGATCCAATACCAGTCTGTTCCTTTGACATTTTTTCCAGGACCGTCATGAATACAAGCAACGGGACAAGCATCGGCGCAGTCCGCAATTCCTTCGCAGATTTCCGTTACAATGGTGTGTGGCAAAATTGTTTCTCCTTATGTATTTAAAATTATTTTGGTAACAGTGATAGTATTATTTTAAATCATAACAGTAAGGTGATTCCTTTGTCTATTTTGATATGAATTCTTTGATAACTTATGGTCAGGGAACAATGAGGGGTCAATGAAGTCTCTAATTGATAATCATTGTCATCTTTATGGCTGTTCAAAGTAGATTATTTTTGCACTATACACAGTATGTTTTTAAAGATGTTTAATTCTCAAAGGGATATTTCTTTTTCTAACTATATCAATATTTTTTTTGCTTCTATTTTTATTGTTTTTGTCGTTTTATATTTCTACTTTGTAAAATTCGATAGTAATATCACTGGATTTTTTCGCATTGGTTCAATTTTACCTTTATCTCCTTTTTTAAATCCTGAAAATACTTTAATTTATGAAGGGGAAATTGGTTACGATGGGCAACAGTTTTTAAGTTTAGCATTTGATCCTTTTTTACAAAATCCTGAAACTATTAATAGTCTGGATCATCCTATTTATCGTTACCGTCGTATTTTATATCCTTTGATTAGTTATTTCTTAGCTTTTGGAAATTCGACTTTAATACCTTATGTTATGGTGGCAATTAATGCTGTATCTATTGTTATTATCGTTGCTATCACTAATTTATATTTTAAGTTTGATAATGTTTCAAAATTTCAACCGTTATTTATTTTATGTATTCCTGGGGTTTGGATGGTGTTATCTTTAGGAACTGCTGATTTATTTAGTAGTGTTTTTTTAGTCGCTTCCTTTTATTGTTATCGTTACGACAAATATAGATTAACAGGTTTGTTTATCGGTTTAGGGTGCTTAACAAGAGAAACGTTATTAATTGTTTGGTTCGCACTGTTTTTAAGCAGTTTAATAGAAAAAAGATTTAAACAAATCAAGTATCTATTATACGGTTTGATTCTTCCTATTGCCTGGACAATTTACATTACCTTTTTAGATCTGCCTGGAAAAGTAAGGGTTAAAGACAATTTTGGTTTTCCTTTTGTGGGGATTTTCAATAAGTTTATCAGTATTTTAACAGGGGGAATAAATGGCAGAAATTTATTTGAAGCTTATATGTTTATCATTCTACTGTTAAGCATTATGGCTATTTTAGTTATTTATCTAAAAAATCGTCAGACCAATTTATTAATACAGATAAGTAACAGTTTCTATGGACTTATGTTTGCTTTTAGTAGCATGACTATTTTAGGTTACTATTTAGACTATTCCAGAGTATTTATGGATGTTTATTTTTTATTATTACTGAGTATTAATATAACCAAAATTCCTTATAAAACTATGCTATTTTCAGCATCAGGTATAGGAAGTTTAGCTTTCTTGATTTTACACTCTTAAATATACTCATCTCTATAGGACTCAACCCCCGTTGACCTCAACAGAATTTATATTTATGATAAGATACAAAGGCAAAAAATAAATTTTAAGCGTATCTTATGTCTTGGCAACGTCCTGATGGTCGTCAACCGAATCAACTCCGTTCTGTTAATTTTGAACTCAATTTTACCCGTTTTTCTGCTGGTTCTGTTTTAGCAGAATTTGGAGAAACAAAAGTGCTTTGTACTGCGAGTATTGAGGATTATGTTCCCCGTTTTCTATTGGGAAGTGGACAGGGATGGTTAACCGCAGAGTATAGAATGTTACCCGGTTCAACCCAAGAACGCCAACGCCGAGAATTGTTAAAACTATCAGGAAGAACCCAAGAAATACAAAGATTAATCGGTAGAAGTCTCCGCTCTTGTATTAATTTACAACAGTTAGGAGAAAGAAGCATTACTATTGATTGTGATGTCCTACAAGCTGATGGAGGAACCCGAACCACTTCTATTACAGGAGGATACGTCGCTTTGGGGTTAGCGGTTAAGAAATTGCTAGGAAAAGGGGAATTAACCACGTCTCCTTTAAAGTTTCCCGTAGCAGCAATATCAGTAGGACTCATTGAAGGGGAAGCTTTTTTAGACTTAAATTATCCCGAAGATTTTAAAGCAGATGTAGATTTTAATGTGGTGATGACAGAAAAATTAGACCTCATTGAAGTACAAGGAACAGCAGAAGAAAATAGCTTTACCCGTTCCCAACTTAATCAAATCTTAGATTTAGCAGAAGTTGGGATCAAAGAGTTAGTTGATTTACAAAATAAAGCTTTGAGTTTAGGTTAGGAGTTCGTAGTTAGGAATATCTCTAATACCATAAATAGAAAGTCCTGAAATTGTTTTTTAAAATATATAGTAATGAATTATTTGATGAATATATGGCTGTAAAGTTATCCCCAGAGCAGGTAAGATTAATTGCAGTTTATTGGGAAAAATGGCAAGATGTAACACTCTTAACCCAACCACTGGATCAACAAAAAGCGGCGGAAGCTATTACTGCACTCTATCAATTAGCGGGTGTGGATAAACCAGAAATTATTTTTGTGACACATCCTCTTAAATATTACGCTCAAACCTTTCTCAGAAGCGAAATTCCATCTATTCAGCAAGATGGTTCTTTAGAGCAATACTTGAAGAGTAATCCTAAGAATATATTCATCCGAGATCCTCAACAAAATATAGCTAAGAAACTGTCTTTACAATTGAAATTACCAATTGAGAAATTATTCATTAAAAGAATAAAAACAGCATCTAAAAAAATCAAGCAAGGGAAAAGCCGTTCTCAGGCATTATTAGAAGCAGAAGCAGAAGTTTTTACGGCCGAAGATAGGAGACAAAGTAAGTTACTTCATCGACTAATCGACCAACAGTTTAATCAAAATTATGGGACTCAAGCTGGTAAGTTGTTTGTGCCTTTAAAGAGTTCTTGGATAGGAGATATTTATGGCCTACTCAATAAACATATCAACTTAACACAAGAATTGAAGTTCATGATAAGTGATTACGGGTCAGGGAAAAATTACAATGGTATTGATGTTGGTTGCATTGATTCGAGCCTTTTAGCATTTGCCTGCGCTCGATTTGATTATTGTATTTCTGTGATGGACTTTCCTGTGGTAGATACCAGATGGCAAGTTTTACAGTCCTTAATTACTGAGTGTGGTTCGATGTTATTTCCTTATGAAGACTTTTGTATTGTTTGCCCTCGGCTTTTCAGCATATAAGTTAGAGAACTATGGAGTTTGTCTCAAGCTTTAATCTCTGTTAAACTCACATCTTGCACCAAGAAAAGTTGATATGAGGAACGATGGCTAAAACT
>NZ_JARVCN010000107.1:0-10216 GCF_038442745.1 Crocosphaera sp. Alani8 | reverse complement strand
GCTATATCCCTTATTAAATCTAGCTTATAGCTTTTTGTGTCCCCACGCCAGCCCCTAACCATACCTATGCTCAAGATGGAAACTACACCGTTACCCTGACTGTAACGGATAAGGATGGTGCCAGTAGCGCAGATCAACTGACGGTTACTGTTAATAATGTTGCTCCCCAAAATGTCAACGCAGGGGAAGATCAACTGATCAATGAGGGTGACTCCCTCACCTTTGCTGCCAGTTTCGATGATCCTGGTATTTTAGATACTCATACCATTGTTTGGGACTTTGGCGATGGTAACAGCACCACAGGTAGTTTAACCCCCACTCATACCTATACTCAAAACGGGGTTTATACCGTTACTCTTACTATTACGGACGAGCAAGATTCCTCTGCTAGTGATACCCTAATGGTGACGGTTGAGGCCTTACCTATACCCCAAAATGTGGACGCAGGATCGATTCAGGTAGGTAATGAAGGGGAAGCGATGACTTTTGAAGGTAGCTTTAATCTCTCTAAACCGGAGGAAAATTATACAGTTGAATGGAACTTTGGGGATGGTAGTGCTTCTGTTTTGGATACTTTAAACCCTAGCCATATTTATGCTAGTGAAGGCATCTATAATGTTAACTTTACTGTAACCGATAAGGATACTCTACAAAGTAGTAGCGATAGTGTAACGGTTTATGTTAATAATGTTGCCCCGAGTTTAACTATTTCTGGTGATGATTCTCTCGATGAATCCTCTGTCTATACGTTAACTTTGGGTGAGGTAAACGATCCAGGTCAAGAAACATTAATTAGCTATACAATTGACTGGGGTGATGGCGATATTGAAACTATTTTAGTTGAACGTCTTCACAGCGATCGCACCTTAACTCATACTTACAATGATGGTGATACTAATCCCACCATATTAGTTAGTTTGACTGATGAGGAAGGAACTTACGATAATGTGGCGAGTAAAACTATTACTGTTAATAATATCGTTCCAAGTTTAACTATTTCTGGTGATGATTCTGTAGATGAAACTTCTTTATATACGTTAACTTTGGGTGAGGTAAGCGATCCAGGCCAAGACACATTAATTAGTTACACAATCGACTGGGGTGATGGGGATATTGAAACTATTTTGGTTGAAAGTCTTCACAGCGATCGCACTGTAACCCATATTTACAATCAAGGCGATACTAATCCCACCATATTAGTTAGTTTGACCGATGAAGAAGGAACTTATAATAATGTAGCCAACAAAACTATCATTGTTAATAATATTGTTCCTGATATTTCAATAGTTGATACGGTTATCAATCGGAATCTTGATGACAGCAACCTTGCTGTTTTCAATATTAACCTTGACCAACCTTCTAATGAGTCTGTTACCTTTGATTTCTCAACTCTTGATGGAACGGCAAAAGCTGGAACAGATTATGTAAATCAGCAGGGACAGGTAACTTTTGCCCCTGGACAAATTACCCAAACGGTTACAGTAGAGTTACTTGAACCCCTAAGAGGTGATATTAATGGAGATGGTTTAGTTAACCGTACAGATTTAGATTTACTAATAGCAACTCGTCGGTATCCTTTCGACTCTACTCACAACATTAGCAGAACATTTTCTCTTGCTTTAACCAATATTACAGGTGCTTCTCCGGATAGTGCTTCTGCTTTGGGTACATTCTTTTACGATCCACGAGACTTAAACGATGATCAAAACATAACACTAATAGATATTAGGTTATTGATACTTAATCTAAGACAACAATCTTCGGATTAGGCTGAAGTTTTGCCCTTCAAACATTTTCCTAGTATTAAGGTCATACCTAACCCTATTATAGCCAGGTGAACTCGGGGTTCCGGTACCATTTGCGTTGATACTAATACACTTTCAGGAGGGCTATCTAAGGATAAAGGGTTCTCGCCTTCATCTAATAATTCTTGAACCGTTAACTCTAAGGTTGTCTCCCCGGTTGAGATGGCTTGAAAGTTCACAACCCCCAAAATAAAGGTGTCTGGTTGTGCCGCATTTAACTCCAAGTCCGAATCACCAGAAACTTCCAAAAAGTTAACTATTCCAGGTATTGTCTCATTAACATTTTGAACGGCAAAACCTGAATTATCTAACAAATCACCCAGTTGAGGATCACCAAAATCCAACCCATTGAATGCTAATATGTTACTATCAAAGCTAATGTCGAACTCAAATGCAGATATAGATGGGGAACTAAAATCTCCTAAACCAGAGATAACTAGGTCTAACATCAATGCTTCACCAGTCTCTACAAGGGTATCAGAAGGAACCAAGCTTATGGTCTGCCCTTGCACTGCCTCTATGCTTATGGCCATCAACAATGCGACAAGGCTTGCTTGTCTAAGATGTTTGTTCATGTAAATCTTTCCTCGTATTTTGGAACGAAACTGTCTGAATAGCAGAAAAAAGTTGCGTAAATAAGACAAAGCTAAGCAAGGCTTCTACTTCCTGTCTTGTTGCTCTTCTATGCTTTTTACTTACATCTTGCACCTTCGAAAAACTGGCTAGTTTATAAGCGTTCAGCTATCAGCTATCAGCCATCAGTTGAAACATATCAATCTCTGTCTTATGCTGTGAGTGAGATTAAACATAAGCTTAACGCTTTCAGCTAAGAGATGAAAGCCGAACGCTGTGCGATAGCGCGCCCTACGGAGTGAGGAACTGCTCACTAATTAAAGTTTTTATGTACTGGTGCAAGATGTCAGTTTTAAGGAAGTTTGACAGCCTGTTTTGATCATAGATGCTTCTATTCTTCGGTGAGTTAATATTTAAGATTTACTTAGGGCTTGCTGAAAAAGTACCTCAAAAAATTAGGAGGACAAAAGCCAGTACATTTCTTTAAGGTGATAAAATTAGTTGATAAATTGATTAAAAAATATTCAAAATAACTAGAATATTACCAAGAAGTTCCCACTTTTCATAAAATTAAATATAGTAAAATATCATCTCAATTAGGGGAATAAAAGCTGAATAAAAAACATTTAAAGAATCTATAGCACTTCCCATACTTGTGAGGTACAAAAGTTACCTCTTTGAGGCAGAAGGCAGGGGGCAGGAGGAAGGAGTTAGGTATACCTTATGAGTCTGAGAAACGCCATATAAGTGAAACTCAGATGATAAGATAAAAATTCAGATCCCACAAACCCCTATATTATCTCTCCTCCTTCAATTATATGAACTCCCTTGATCTAGCTTTTACCCCTGCTTTAGATTTAGCTCAATTAATTCGCAATCGCAGCATTTCACCCTTAGAATTAACTCAAATATATCTAAAAAGAATCGAAAAACATAACCCTCAACTTGGTAGTTTTTTCCACGTTGCTACAGACACAGCAATACAAGAAGCTAAAGAAAAAACCGAACAATTAATCAATACCTCAGATCCTAATGATCTTCTTCCTTTTTTCGGTGTACCCAGTGCAATTAAGGATCTCAACGCAGTGGCAGGGATGCCTTTAACTTACGGTGTGGCTGCCCTTAACAATAACATCCCCAGTTACGATGACGGGGTAACAACCCGCATGAAAAAGGCAGGATTTATCGTTTTAGGGAAAACTGCCACCTCCCAACTAGGATCATTTCCCTACACCGAACCCCCAGGATTTCTACCTGCCCGCAACCCTTGGCATTTAGACTATACTGCAGGGGGTTCCAGTGGAGGTGCTGCGGCTGCGGTAGCGGCGGGTTTATGCCCCGTTAGCCAAGGTTCCGATGGTGGCGGTTCCCTTCGTGGCCCGGCAAGTTGTTGTGGCTTGGTGGCTATAAAACCAGCAAGAGGAAGAGTTTCTAACGCCCCTGTAGGAGACTATCAAAGTGGCATTTCTAGTAATGGTCCTTTGGCGCGCACAGTAGCCGATGCAGCCGCTTTATTAGATGTTATGTCCGGTTATATACCTGGTGATCCCTACTGGTTGCCCTCTCCTGAAATCTCTTTTTTAGAAGCAACCAAACAGGTTTCTCCAAGATTAAAAATTGCTTTTTGTGATCACATTCTGCCTTTTACTCAAAGCGAAGAAATTGTCAAAGAAACGGTAGAAAAAACTGCTAAATTATTAGAATCATTGGGTCATTCATTAGAAGTAAACTGTTTGTCAGTGGAAGCATTAATTGAACCTTTTATGAAGATTTGGCAGTCAGGAATCGAAGCATCAGGAATGCCCTCAACCATGTTGAGTCCTTTGAATAATTGGTTTAAAGAACAAAGTATCAGTGCAGGGGAATATTTACAGGCTGTTCATGAAATGCAGGTTTTTTCCCGTCGATTAGTGTCTTTTTTTGATCAGTTCGATGTATTATTGTTACCTGTTTATTTACATCAACCCATCAAAGTAGGACAATGGGTTGACTTATCACCCCAAGAAACTTTAGACAAAATTATCAATTGGATTGCACCTTGCCCTGCTTTTAATGCCAGTGGTTTACCTGTTATTACCCTGCCTATGGCGCAGGATAAAAATGGTTTACCAGTAGGAATTCAATTAGTAGGAAAACCAGCCGATGAGTTAACTTTAATTCGTTTAGCTTCTCAGTTAGAAAAAAATAATCAGTTCTCATTATCTATTCCCTCTTCTGTCAACCATTAAAGTTTATTTTTGCCTTTGTACTTTGATTTGTGTAGTATGAAGGGAGACATTTTCAGGAATGTTTCTCTAAAAGAAAGTTTTAATGTGAGGTTATGTTAAGTTTTGAGAAAATATTGATTAATTGGCCCATAATTCCCGTGAGTTTAGCAATTGTTCTTGTAATCATTGCTTTACCTCAAATGCTTCGGTTATTAGTACGTTTGCAAAAGACTATCGTTGCTTCAGAAACTCAAGAGATTTATCAACGAATAATCAATCCCGACAAAGCTTTATTACAATCAATTATTCTCTTATTATTAGCCGATCTTATTTTATTAGTGACTCATCGTTTAGTACCGAAACTCCAATCAATTAATATTATTGAATTTCCCATCGGTATATCAGTGTCTTTAGTAATCAGTTGGATAGGTTATCGTTTAGTTGAGCGTTTTTTTACTATTTATCTTACTGAGATTACTCAAAATGGACAGAAGTTAAATAGTGATTTATTAATTGTTGCGAGAGGATTAACATTTTCCCTATTTCTGTTTATTATAATTACTATTTTTTCCCAAGCTCATGAAATTAATATATTTGGCTTAATTGCTAGTTTAGGTATCAGTGGTGTAGCGATCGCTTTTGCTGCTCAAAAAACATTAGAACAATTATTAGGAGGCATTGTTCTCTATTTGGATCGTCCTTTTATGGTTGATGATTATATCGGACTACCGGATGGAACTTTTGGTAAAGTTGAGTCTATTGGCTTACGTTCTACAAAAATTCGTATTTCTGGAAAAGGTACATTAATGGTAGTTCCTAACAACTATTTAACCCAAATTAATATCGAAAACTTTACAGGAGCTAATAAACTAATCAATATTATTAAAGTCAGCTTTTTTCAAAATTTATCTGATAGTCAAAAATCTTTTGTTAGTCAATTGATTGCTGAATCTAGTCTGAAAAATGAAGTTGATTCTCGGAATCTTCATGTTGATTTTGAAGAAATTGTCAATAATAACAATGAAACAGTAACTCAGGCTCAGATTAAGAACCCGATACATCAAGTACAATTTTTCTAGAACATCCTGATAAAAAAGTTAGTCGTGCTAGAATTACATTCTTTATCTTAGGTTCTACTGAAAGTTCTATCGAATTACGAGCAAGAATGGTAGAAGTATCCACAAATCAAATTGGTTTAGAGTTAATTAATCATGGACTTAAGTTTACTATGAATGAACCTGTTATTTCTTTTGAATCACCTATTAGTTTATAAGTTTAGAAGCTATATATAAATTTGTGCAAGGTCTAAATTTTTCTCAAAAATCTCATCAATAGGTAACATTTTACCGTCTATTGTCATAAATTTGTGGTCTTTAGTAGCTTGAATTTTTGATCCATTTTCTAGATGATATTCAAATATTTCTTGTTCTCCTCTATAATGCCATTGAGCAATAGGTTGAGTATAAACAAAACCGTTTTTATCTACTGTATAAACAGTACAATTAATATTTTCTTCGACTATTTTACCAATAGGCATCGGTCCGTATTCAACGGTTAAAATTTCTGTATCATAACTTAAACAATATTCTGCAAATTTGATCATTTGTTCAAACAAATCTTCTGCAATAACTTGAGGAACGCCATTTTTTGTTGAACCATCGATAAAAATTTCTCGATGTTTGGTCATTTCTGCAATTTTTTTCTTACCCATCGCTCGACGCAATAAGTCAGCTTCTCCTAGAGAATAACCGGCTAAATCTTGCGCCATTTTCATAATTTGTTCTTGATAAACTAATACTGCATAAGTTTCTTTTAGGATAGGTTCTAGTAGTTTGTGCTGATAAATAATGTCCTCCCTTCCGTGTTTACGGTTGATGAATTTAGGGATTAATCCTGCATCTAATGGACCGGGGCGATAGAGAGCTAAAATAGAAGAAATATCTTCAATACCCGATGGTTTCAAATCTTTGACAATTTGTTTCATCCCAGATGATTCTAACTGAAAGATTCCTTCTAAATCTCCTTTTTCCAAAAGGTTATGAGTTTTTTGTACATCAGGGGGAAGTTTTTTAGCTGTTCCTTTGGCAATAATTTCTAGTGCTTTTCTTTCGTCTAGTGGCAGTTGATCTAAATCTAATTCTACCCCTTGATTTTGTTTGATTAAATCAGCAGTGCGTTGAATAGTGGTTAAATTTCTTAACCCTAAAAAGTCCATTTTTAATAAACCCAAGGACTCTAAATCTTCCATATAATACTGAGTAATAACTGCTCCATCGTTATTTTTTTGTAAAGGAACAATTTGATCCAAGGGTTCAGAAGAAATAACCACCCCGGCAGCATGCACCCCAAAGGTTTTGTTTGTTCCTTCGATACGGATAGCCATATCAACCCAACGATGTACAAGAGGATCATTGTCGTATCTTTCTTTGAATTCTGGAGTTGGGGTTTTGTCAGAAACCATGACTTTCAATTTAGCGGGTTTACCCCTTGAAACAGGAATCATTTTTGTCATTTTATCTGACTCAGCATAGGGAATATCTAACACCCTAGCTACGTCTTTTAACACTGCTTTTGATGTCATACGGTTGAAAGTAATAATTTGAGCAACATTAGCTTCTCCGTACTTTCTGGTGACATATTTAATCATTTCATCCCGTCTTTCGATACAAAAATCTGTATCAACATCGGGCATAGATTTTCTTTCAGGGTTTAGAAATCTCTCAAATAATAGTCCGTGATGTACTGGATCAATATTAGTTATTTTTAAACAATAAGCCACCAATGATCCTGCAGCTGAACCCCTACCAGGACCCACAGGAATACCGCTATCCCGAGCGTACTTAATATAATCCCAGACTACTAAAAAGTAGGTAGAAAATCCCATTCTTTGTAACATCTTTAACTCGTATTCTAACCGCTCCCTATACTCATTAGGAATCTCGTTACGAGATCGACATTTTAACCGATTTAATAATCCTTCCCAGGCAATTGCTTCTACATAACTATCAGGATTATGTCCAGCAGGAACAGGATAGTTAGGGATACGAGGTTCTCCTAAAATTTTATAAGGTTCTATTTTTTCGGCAACTTCTAAGGTATTATTAACTGCTTCTTCTATCAAATCATAGGGGAGATGATCCCGAAACAGTAGCCGCATTTCTTCAGCAGATTTTAAATATTCTGTCCCACTATATCTAAGTCGTTTTTCGTCTGTAATTAGTTTACCTGTTTGAATACATAATAATGCATCGTGCGCCTCCACATCGTAACAAGAAATGAAATGAGAATCATTGGTGGCAACAATTTTAATACCCAAGTCACGGGCAATTTTAGCAATAGCAACATTAACAACTCTATCCTCAACAGAACCGTGATCCTGAATTTCTAAATAAAAGTCATCTTTAAAAAGTTTTTGATACCATTTAGCAACAGCTTTTGCTTCTTTAAAATCTCCTGCTAAAATTCTTTGGGGTATTTCTCCCCCTAAACAGGCACTGGTAACAATTAAACCTTCGTGATATTCTTCTAATAGTTTTTTGTTGATGCAAGGACGAGCAAAAATACCTTTACCTTGCATTCCTTGTAAGTGAGAAACTGTTGTCAACTTAACTAAGTTTTTATAACCTTGAGTATTTTTAGCTAAAACTACTTGATGATATTTTTTATACTTTTTTTTGTCTTCAATATCTCCATTGATAACGTACATTTCGTTACCAATAATAGGTTTAATACTTTTATTTCGACAAACTTTAATTAGTTCTATCGCCCCATACATCACCCCGTGGTCTGTTAATGCGATCGCTGGCATTCCTAATTCTAACGCACGATCTATTAAAGAATTTAATTGAGAAGCACCATCGAGTAAACTATAATCACTGTGTATGTGTAAACCAACGAAAGACATAGTAAAATATTGCCGAATTAATTCTAAATTATCTCTACCCGAATTAACCTCTGATTATATTAATGATTAGACGGGGGACTATATTATAGCGTTTATCCCAAGAAAGTTAAATTTTGTTCATTCATAGGTATCTCTTCGCCATTTTATGAATTAGATTAGTGAATAGATCATTTTTGTAACAAAACAAAAAAATAACCCACTACAGTAGGTTATTTTTATTAATGTAAACCCTTTCCTTAAGCATCAGTTATTCTTAACAATTACTCGGTGGGATTGACTTTATCAATCACCTCTGTGGTGCCATCTGCTTTTACCGTCCAAACATCATAACTACCCACAACATCCCCATTTTCATCTATATCAACGTTACCACTAGCTCCTTGATAGTTGATGTCTTCACCATCTCGAACCAAGGCAATAGCCTCACAGGGATCACTCACTTCAGTTCCCGGTGCATTAGCTACCTCTCTAATTTTACTTTGTATGCCTTCCCCTGTATTCGCCTTAGCCGCTTCGGCAGCCAACATCAATAAGATGGTTGCGTCCCAACTGTGAGGAACAAAAGCGGTTACATCTTGTCCTGTTTTCTCGTTCCACTTGGTAGTAAAAGCTTCTAAAGCTTCACCATCAGCCCCAGGAACCGTTCCCAAAGCCCCCTCTAAAATATACTTACCGTCAGGGGTTTTGCCCACCTGTTCCACAAAGTCCTGAGAATAGACACCATCGGTTAATAAAACCGTAACGCCGTTACTTAAACCCTGTTTATAAGCTGCTTGTAGTAAAATACTTCCTGTTTCTGCGTATAACACCGCCGCCACTGCATCTGGTTCATTGGCAAAAGCCGCGGCCGCTTCACTGTCGAGGGTAGCAGCTTTGGGATCGTAACGCACAGGTTTTTCTTTATTAATCAGCTTATTTCCTGACTTCTCAAACGCCCCTGCAAACTCTTCTTCAAACCCTACCCCGTAGTCATTGTTAATCACCACAGTAGAAACATTGGTAAAACCTTGTTTTTCCGCTAAGGCAGCTAAAGCTTGGGCTTGATAGGTATCTGGAGGGGCGGTTCTTGCCCAATAACCGTTAAAATCACCGTTTTTAGCCTGTTCTGTAAATACGGGGCTGGTGCTTCCTGGAGAGATTAACATAACTTGATTTTGCGCGGCAATACCTACTGCAGCCCCAGAAACGCTACTACCAAAAGCCCCTACCACACCAGCAACTCTGTCTACCTCTGCTAATTTTGTCATGGCTGCACCAGCTGCAGACGGATCTGTTTGACTATCTTCCGATACTAGGGTTACGGGCGCGCCATTAACTCCATCACAAGCATTGATCTCGTCAATGGCTAGTTGAACCGCTTCTGGCATATTTGCGCCAATGGATGATAGATCCCCTGTAACTGGCAGTAAAGCCCCTAATTTTAGCCCTTCTCCACTGGCGGCTGGTGCGTTACCATCGGGGGTGGTTCCTGTATCGGTGGGGGTGGGGCTATTACAACCCACTAATAAACTACTGCTGAAGATAAGGGCTAAACCACAAGCTACGGGAGACTTAAGGCAATATTTGGTTAATAATGAGTTCATATTCTGCGATCGCTACACAATTGGTAATCTCAAATTGATGACAAGCCTTTTCTAGAAAGTTTGTCCATTACCTCGCTTATTTTATCATTTTTCGAAGCTTCTCAAAAAGTCTGGGGGGACTCGCCGAAAGTTAGGGGACAAAGA
>NZ_JARVCN010000106.1:0-10221 GCF_038442745.1 Crocosphaera sp. Alani8 | reverse complement strand
ATATTCTCAAACACTTTGGCTCAAACTATACAATTAATTTTGCTTAGGTACTTATTTCACCTAAGAAAACTTCTGAATCTGTAGAAACTCCATCTTTGGATTCTAAACCAAATCCTGAACCTAAACCAGTAGAGAAACCTACCCTAGAAAGCGATCGCAAACAAAAAATCATGACTCATCTCAATAGTAGTGGTAAGCTGTTAAGCATCTAAACTGCTAGTTGAGACTGCAGGGGAGCAGGGAGAAAGGATTTAAGCGTTTATCCTAAAATTATCAATAAGTGTTTTAAATGCACAATAGCTTAGTAAGTTTGGCAATTTATCTTTAGAAGATTATAAAATAAAAAAAAGAAAGTTGAGGATCATATTCGCAAAAGCTTAGGTTAATAATTTGTGTGGGGATAATTCATTAATTCTCTCTAGTCACTTCTATAATTTCTGTGTATTCAAATTCATTAGGACTTTGTTGAACTAGAGGATAATTAATACCATTCAGATCAATGGTATCTCTTTCACAGTTAGTTTTAGGGGAATAGTAAACTAAAACATATTCTTTTCCAATGAAATCATTAGTTTCTTGTTGAACTTCACCGCGCCATTGTGTTTTTGTGACCATAATAATTAATTGATTGGCTAATTTTGGAATCGATTTTGCTACTTGTCTACGATAAATTTCATCTAAACTACCAAACGGGGAGTCCATAACCACAGGGAAGGTACTACTATCAGGTCCCATTAAGGTATTTTTATTACTCCATTTTCTCACACTATCAATAATACCACCAATAAAAGAAAGGCTTAAAATTTGATTTTCTCCTGTAGATGCTGCAACAGTAACAGATTTTCCTGATGTATTTTCTATTAAGTTTAACTCGTAATTTTGTGTTAATCTAGGAATATAAGGTGTAAAAGAAATAGAATTAAAAATAGCTTGTACTCTTCTTTCTAAAGAGAGACGAAACTGTTTTTCTAAACGACTTCTAACTTCAATTAATCTTTCTCTCGCTTCTCTAGCTACTTCAATTCTTTTATTAGATAAAATTTGCTTCTCTTCTTTCATTTGCTGTTTGTTAATATCTTTATTTACATTCTCTAGTTGCTTTTTAAGGGTAGTTAATTGTTGTTGAATCCCTCCTTGTTCTAGCTGTAGTTCTCGAATATTTTGCTTTATTTGATCCAAAGTTTTTTGTAAGTTTCTAATTTCAACATCGGGGTAGTGACGGAACTTTTGATTAATTTCATCTAATTCTCTTTCAACTCTTGATAAGTCTAGTCTAGATTGTTCGAGTTTAGCTTGTTTTTCATCAACATCTATCCAGAAATTGATAACCTTTTTCTCCATATCATTGACTTGGGATTCTAAACGAATAGCTGATTCTTCGATGGCGGCTATTCCTGCTTTATCCATCCATTGTTTTACCTGTTCGTAATATGAGTTTCCTTCTATTAATTCTTGACCACAAATACAGGTTTGATTTTTCAATAATTGTTCTACAAATTGTTTTTTTATCCCACTGGGTAACTCACCTCGTTGCCGTAAATCAGTAATAATTTTATTGAATTCAGGAATTATATTACTCAAAAAAATCAAATGACCTTGATTAGAAATATAGTTTTTAATCTGTTTTTTTAACTCTTTAATTCCATTCTTTAAGTTATATTCTTCCTTTTCTAGTTTAATTTTTAAGTTTTTTATTTGCTCATTTTTACCTAAGTTTATTAATTGATGTGATACTTCCTGTTGCTGTAATTCTTGAGATTTGATTATTTCTATAATGCTTTCTCTTTTCTCTTGCAATTTACTCATTTCTTGCTCTATTTTCTCTTTTTCTTTAATTCTTTGCCTGATATTAACATCCCCAATAACTTTAAGTTCACCTTCTAAAATTTTTTCTGCTTTTTTGAGATGCTCAATAGAACGATCTAATACTTTTACCCCCAAAAGTTCTTTTGTATCTTCAGCAATACGACTTTTATCATTACTCCGAAAAATATGATCGATATGTTCCCCATCAAAAAAGAAATATTGATGTAAACTTTCTGGCAAAATTCGATTAATAATATCATTAGGCTGTTGTAAAGGAGTATACCAGCGACCATCTTCTTCTGCTATTGACATAAACAATTTGTTTTGGCTGTATTGAATCTTGCCATTTTCGTCTAGGCAAGCATAGCATTGCCGTTTCAATTGGTAACGTTTATGTTCGTGTTCAAAGTAAATTTCTACCCAACAATTCACCGAAGTTCCTATCTCAACCTGCATGATTGCCCGTTTATTAATTAATAATTGAGGAGCAAGAAAAGCTGCAGTAAACTTATCGTATAGAACCCAAGTAAAAGCATTTAATAATGTAGTCTTTCCTGACCCGTTGTTACCATGAATTATGGTAGTGTTTTTCTCCCCTCCTGCCAAATATATTTCTGGAGTTGTACCATAAAATTGTCTAAAATTACACAACTTAATCGATAATAATTTCATTGGATAACTTCTTTAATAATCTGAACGACATCATCATTAATATTGCGTGGTGATCGCTGAGATAGCTTACTTTTTTCTAAAACCAAAATTCGTTCAATAATTTGATAAATTTCTGGAGGTGCAGTAGTGATAGGTTCTTGAACCCGACTAACATTAACTTCTTCATCCATCATCTCTAATTTATTAGTCTTGATTGTTTAAATTATCTCACAAATAAGAAAAAAACCCCATTCAATAACATAAAATGTTATCAAATAGGGAACTTTTTTGGTATTTTACCTTTTAAAAGAAACTTAAACGATAACCACTATTTTGATAGTTGCGATTAGAAGCTAGAGAAAAGTTGGACTGTAGGGTGAGAACAAAATCCTGTGCTGGTTCGATAGCTATCACCGTTGCTTCTCCACCACCGATGATTCCTGCTTCTGGTAAACCCCATCCAGCCAACGTTCCTACTGCAGCCCCTGCTAACACTTCTAACGCATCGATGCGGCGATCTCCTGTTACTCCTGCAATAATAGCAGCCGCCCCTGCTCCTGCTACTGTACCCCCCAAAATTTCTCCCACACTGGCTCCTTCTCGAATAGTCTCGGTTCGAGTCACCACTCTCGAAGTGGCATTAAAGGGATATCTTTGACCGTTAATAATGATTTCCCGAGCAATAAACTGAGATCCACCGTTCACAGGGCGAATATCACCATTTACCTCGCTGCCAGCCGGAATCAATACGTTGCGGTTACCATCACGGATGGTGGCGGCAGTTCTCAGGGTGATAGATAAGGTTTCTTCTGGACTGACTAAAATTCTTTCCCCATTTTGAAACTGCATGGGAATACGGGTTCCAGCAGGAATGGTAACGCTAGTATTGACGGGAGTCGAAGGTTGAGAGGGCCGGGGCAATAATTGGGCAGATGCTGGTTTTAAGCTATAAAATGGGGATATTGCTGTGATTCCCATTAATAAGGCGATCGCACTAGCTATTCCTGATTTACCATTGTTTAAGTTCAACATAATAGACCCTCTTGGATTTAACACCGATAATTGACATGGGATTTATCCTTGATTTCATCATAGGACAGAGTTTCATAGGATGTCAGTCCCATAATTGCAAATAAAGTTTCTTATATAAGTAGAAGAAAAGGGAATTTTGAGCAGTGAGCAGTGAGCCGTGATAGCTGATAGCTGATAGCTGATAGCTGATAGCTGATGACTAAAGATATCTCATAAATTATCCCTAATTCCCATAACAACTTTTGGCTTCAGGATTTGATGAGTATCTTTAACAATAATTTGACCCATTCCTAAAAAATCCCCGATTTCATTGTTAACTCGAATCTGATCAGATGTAGTAATAATATTAAGCGGCTCAATCGCAATTTTTTGCCCTTGAGACCACCGTTTACCTTCTTCTATAGAAAGAGTAATCATAGGTAAATGTTTGAGAAATAACTCTGGTTCACTTAGAGAAAATGTTTCTTGTTCAATTGCTTTTTCTAAGTCTTCTAAACTTAGAGTTTCTGATAGAATCATGCCACAACTTTTAGTTCTTGTTAATGCGGCTAAGGTTCCTCCAACTCCTAACTTCTCCCCCATGTCTCTAGCGATCGCCCGAATATAAGTCCCGGGTCCACATTCAATATTAACCACCAATTCAGGAAATTCTCCTACACACCAGTCTAAAATCTCAATTTTGTCAACCCTGACGGTTCTTACTGGGACTTCCACTGTTTCCCCTTTTCTCGCTAACTCATATAACCGTTTTCCATCTTTCTGAATCGCACTATACATGGGGGGAATTTGCTCAATTTCTCCTATAAACTGGCTTAATAAGGGTTCAATGTCTTCTCTGGTTAAATGAGAGGCTGATTGACGTTCAATAATGTCCCCTTGGAGATCATCGGTGCTGGTTCGGACCCCAAAGCGAATAATCCCTTGATAACCCTTATTTTCTGGTAAAAAGGGCAATAAACGAGTGGCTTTACCTACTGCGATCGGTAAAACTCCTGTGGCTGCTGGATCGAGGGTTCCTCCGTGACCTACCTTTTTTATGTTTAAAAGTCGTCTGACTTTGGCCACGCAGTCATGGGAGGTGAACCCTGACGGTTTATTTAAAGGGATAAATCCAAGCATATAAGTGATAACTGGTAACTGTTCGCTGATAACTCACTAAGGTTTTGTTATCATAAAAGTTAAAGATTAGTAAAGTTTTATTAAGAACCTTGACAGCTAACTTGAAACCTTATCATAAAAGCACTTTAATCCATCAATGGCACGCCTTAGATATTGTTTGGCAAGGGGATCAAGACGCGGTTAGGCGCGGACTTCCCCATGATACCCTATCCCCTGCGTGGCAAATTTTATTACTAGGAGACGGTTCTCCTACCCGTCATTTACAACTGTTGACTACAGAAAAAACAGAAGTTGATCTGATAGATATGTCTCCCATTGGAACAGAGGATGACGGGGCCCCACCGCAAGTTGAAATTATACCGGAACCTCGTTTAAGACGACAGGTATGGTTAAGAACAGCATCGGGACAGAGATTAGCTTACGCTACTTCTTGGTGGGGTGCTAACCATGTGGATGACTATCTACAAAATCGTTCTTTACCTATCTGGGACAGTTTATCACGGTTACACACAGAATTATATCGTGATATCCAAGGGATTTATTATGGTCAGTCTTCTGTATTAGAAAAAGCTTTTCAGGAGAAAGGACCTTTTTGGGGAAGACATTACCTATTTTGGCACGATCGCAAGCCTTTAACTCTCATTTACGAGGTTTTCTCTCCTTACTTATGCAAGTATCTGGGGCCAATGAGTTAGGAGTTTGGGGTTCGGGGTTTGAGAGATTCGCCCCAACTTCCTAAACTTACAAATACTATCTTGAAATGCAAAAAGAGGACTCCCGTTATAGCGTTAGCTTAACGGCGAGATGACTCGCGCGTGCTTTAGGCGAGGAAACCTCGCCAAGTTCGCTCGTCTTTTTGCCAACAAATAAACCGACCAACGGGAAACAGCTTACACGAGTTGACATTGTGTGTAGATTAAGCTAAATTAGGGGAAGTGTTAATAGTAGTCGAACTAATGCGTACCTTGACCTACGAATTCAAGCTAATACCAAACAAGAAGCAAATTGATGTCATTGAATACACCTTAGATGTTTGTCGGTCTGTATGGAATTATGCTTTAAGAAATCGTAAGGATTGGTTAAAATCTAGAAAATCACCTGTTAATGCTTGTTCATTAATTCAGGAATATATCATTTCTCCTGATGCTCCTTATC
This sequence comes from Crocosphaera sp. Alani8, assembly GCF_038442745.1. NCBI lineage: Bacteria > Bacillati > Cyanobacteriota > Cyanophyceae > Chroococcales > Aphanothecaceae > Crocosphaera > Crocosphaera sp. Alani8. The sequence continues at coordinate 4,458 of NZ_JARVCN010000106.1, read as the reverse complement.
CTAATTATCACAATCAAGCTAAAGCATTAACAAAAGCTAAGAAAACTAATAACATACTCAAATCAGTAAACGCACAAGTCTTACAACAAGTCTTAAGAACTTTAGACAGAGCTTTTGCTGATATGCAGTCTAAAAAATTAGGGTTTCCTCGCTTTAAAAATAAGTATAGGATGCGCTCTTATGTGTATCCTCAAATGCTAAAAGATTGTGTTAAAGGTAATGAAATTAAATTACCACAATTAGGATGGGTAAAGTTTAGAAAGTCTAGAGAAATACCTGATGAATTTCAGTTAAAGCAAGCTCGTATTGTGAGGAAAGCTAGTGGTTATTTTATAATGCTTTCTTTGCAATTAGATGTCAATATCCCTGATGTTCCGTTTCATGGGCATCCATTAGGAATTGACTTAGGTTTAGATAAGTTCTTAGCTACTTCTGATGGTGAACTTGTAGATAGACCTCGATTCTTAAATCGACTACAACGCAAGCGGAAGTTGCTGCAACGTAGATTAAGGAATAAGAAGAAAGGGTCTAATAATAGACACAAGTTAAACCAGAAAATAGCTAGATTACACCAACGAATTTCTGATACTCGCAAAGATTGGCATTTTAAGTTAGCCCATCACCTTTGTAATCAAGCTCAATCAATATTTATTGAGGATATTGACTTTAGGTCATGGGGCAGAGGGATGCTGTCTAAGCATTGTCTTGATGCTGGTTTTGGACAATTTGTAACCATTCTTAAATGGGTAGCTTGGAAAAGAGATGTTTTTGTGGCTGAGGTTGACAAGAATTTTACATCTCAAATATGTCCTAATTGTGGTTTCCATACAGGCAAGAAAACCCTTGATGTGAGAGAACATAATTGTCCTGAATGTGGTTACAAAACCCATCGAGATGTAGCCGCAGCACAAGTAATCAGAAATCGAGGTCTGGCCCACCTGGAATCTCAGTCCAGGTGGAAAGCAGACCTCAAAGGTGTAGAGGAATATGCGCTAGGGCTTAGCGTATTAGAAAATGCCTGTGGAGATGATGGGACGGGGGGCAAAGCCCTAGTTACCAATCTGTGAAGCAGGAAATCTTAAGCGTGAGTTTAAGAATCCCTCGTTATAGCGACGTAGGAGCTTAACGAGTGGAGTATGTCAACAGCACTTGAGGGTCAATTTTTTTTGCTTCAGCGTGGGTTGCACCCTTTTCCAAAATACCTACTAAGTTATTTAAAGTACGAATCATCGGTGGAATACTAGCTTGATACATGGAAAGTGTCATTGTGTTTGCTCGACTTTTAACTAGGCTCAATCATTTTTAGTTTACAGTTTCTGTTAACCAACCTCAGCAAATTGAGTAAAATAAGTTGATCAAATCAATTATTGGAGCAATGATGTCAAAATTAGTAGAATTAACTTTTATTAGCCTCCTCAGTGTTAACAGTAGTGTTATGGTAACCACAATAGCTAATGCACAACAACCTTTGTATTTAGCTTATCCTCCTAAAAATCATCGAACCACTGCTGAACAAATCTTCTTGATTGGGAGTGCTTCTGCTGCGGGAGATGTGACAGTTAACGGACAAAAAATACAGCGTAGCAGCCAGGGACATTTTGCTCCATCTTTTCCTTTAAAATTGGGTGTTAATCGCTTTGTTTTGCGCCATAATAATCAAACGATTAATTTAACAGTAACTCGTAATTCCACAACACCAAAGATTCCTCAAGGGGGTGGTTTTGCTGATAATTCTTTGTATCCTAATCAATCTATTTCCGTGTTGCCCAATACACCGATTTGTTTTAGTGCGATCGCTTCTCCTAATGCTCAAGTTTCTGTTAATATTGCTAATCAAATCATTCCTTTATTATCCCAAAATAAATCCATAGAACTTCCTGCTAATTCTGCAATTTTAACCGATTCTAACCAACCAATTATTAACTCAGTTACTCACTACGAAGGTTGTGCTAAATTTAATCAAATTGGCAACTTAGGAAATCCTAGTTTTCAATTTAAACTCAATAATCAAACTATGGCTCAAAGAGGAAGAGGTAATGTTAGTATTCTCAACCCCAATCAATTAAAAATTGTTGAAATTATAGCTGATGCTGGTGTTGCGAGAACGGGACCAAGCACCAACTATTCACGTTTAACTCCTTTACCTCAAGGAACCGTTGTATCAGTTATTGGTCGAGAAGGTGAGTGGTTACATCTCGATTATGGTGCCTGGATCAAGGAAAGTGAAACTAGGGGTTTACCTAATTTATCCTCAGCTAAAGCAATTATTAAAAGTGCCAAGTTTTCTAAAAATACAGAAGAAACTAAAGTGACTTTTCCCCTCACTCTACCTGCACCTGCTTCTATTAATCAAATGGGGAATAAAATAACACTAACTTTATACAATACTACTGCTCAAACTGATACAATCCGCTTAGAATACGAACCCCTGATTAAAAGTTTTTCTTGGCAACAAGTAAGTCCTGATAAAATTGAATACTACTTTGAATTAAACTCAGAACAACAATGGGGATATGATCTAAACTACGAAGGGACGAACCTAGTTTTTACCCTGCGTCATCCCCCAAAAATAAACAGCCAAAATAATCAGCCTTTAAAAAATGTTAGAATACTCATAGATCCAGGTCATGGGGGAAACGAATGGGGAGCAAAAGGACCCAATGGTTATCCCGAAAAGTCGGTCAATTTAATCGTTTCTAAGTTATTAAAACAAGAATTATTGAAACGAGGAGCAACAGTTTATATGACCAGAGAAAATGATAAAAATGTTTCTTTACAAGACCGAGTTAAAATGATCAACGAGCTTAAACCTACTATTGCTTTATCCGTTCATTATAACGCCTTACCTGACAATGGAGATGCTGTTAATACCGCAGGAATAGGTATGTTTTGGTATCATCCCCAAGCAGAAGATTTATCAAAGTTTTTACACGATTATTTAGTAGAAAAAGGTCAACGTCCTTCCTATGGAGTCTTCTGGAATAACTTAGCTTTAACCCGTCCCCACACTGCACCTTCTGTACTATTAGAATTAGGATTCATGATCAATCCTACAGAATTTGAATGGATAACAGATGCACAACAACAGGAAAATTTAGCAGTTATTTTAGCCAACGGAATTACAGAATGGTTTGAACAAAAATAATCTGGATACTGGTTGACTGATAACCTACAAACTAATTTTTAGTAAACTTGATATACTAGAGGTGCATTTAATATCTTAACTTGACCTTTAAATCATGAATAGAGTCGATTATCTTCGTATTAGTCTCATCGAGCGCTGTAACTTTCGGTGTCAATATTGTATGCCAGAAGGTGCAGAATTGGACTATGTTCTACGACAAGAATTACTCACTCATGAAGAAATCATTATTTTACTTAAAGAAGTATTTATTCCTCTCGGTTTTTCTAAATTTCGACTAACAGGAGGAGAACCTTTATTACGTCCTGGAATTGTCGATTTAGTTCAGGATATTGCTTCGTTATCAGCAACAGAAGACCTCTCTATGACAACTAATGGCTTTCTTTTATCCACTTTTGCTGAGGACTTATACAAAGCAGGATTAAAGAGAATTAATATTAGTTTAGATTCTTTAAATCCAGAAACTTTTAAAACAATTGTTGGTCACAAAAAAGCAGATATTTGGCATAAAACTTGGGGAGGGATCCAAACGGCTTATGAAGTAGGATTTAATCCTTTGAAGTTGAACATTGTTGTTATTCCTGGGGTCAATGAATCTGAGATTGAAGACTTAGCAGAATTGAGTATTAATAAGAATTGGCATATTCGTTTTATTGAATTTATGCCCATTGGCAACGCAGAACTATTTAGCGATCGCACTTGGGTTCCTTCGGAAGAAATTAGGGAAAAAATAAAACAAAAATGGGGTTTAATTGAAAGTAATATTAAAGGCAATGGTCCAGCAGATGTGTTTAAAATTCCTGGGGCAAAAGGCACTTTAGGATTTATTAGTCAGATGTCAGAATGTTTCTGCGATCGCTGTAATAGAATGCGTTTGTCTGCTGATGGTTGGTTACGCCCTTGTTTATTGAATGAAACGGGACAAATTAACTTAAAAAACTTATTAAGAAACAATGCAACAACAATAGATATTAAAGAAAAAGTTGCTCACTTATTAGCCCTTAAACCTGAAATCAATTATAAAGAGAGAGAGTCAGGAAACGACACAGGAATTTATAACCGTACCATGTCACAAATTGGGGGATAGTTTCTTATTTTCAACAAAATTATCACCAGACAACAAGTAAGTCGTCGGACATCAATATAGTTAACTGTCTTAAGAAATGTAAATCATTTCTCACCCCTTAAGGTGCGCTCTCTCTGCTCCCTTCTCCCTGCTCCCCCGCTCACCTCACAGCAATGCTTATTTTCCTCCAGGTACTTATCTGGCGTGGGGACACAAAAAGCTATAAGCTAGATTTAATAAGGGATATAGC
>NZ_JARVCN010000105.1:0-10270 GCF_038442745.1 Crocosphaera sp. Alani8 | reverse complement strand
GAAACAACAAAAGCCGTGCTAGAAGCACGGGGTTTTAAACCCAATTTTTTGATAATATTCTTTCAACTCCCTAGATTTGCCCTGTTGACCACATCTGTTAAATATTGACCTAAAAGTTGTGCAGATGGTTCTGTGAAGACATAACTATGTAATGCAGGAAGATCATAAATAACGAAATCACCAACAGCTAAATTACCCCAACCCATTTGTTTATCAAGAGAACTTGATGGACGCTCTAAACGTTTTTGCGTTTCAGTTGTACGAAACAAGACGACTTTACCGGCATAAGGTTGGGGAGAATAAATTTTGTTTATTTGTTGATTAATTGCTACTGTAGCTGCACTTTGTTGTTTTCTAGAAAGTTCTGATATTTCTTTTTTGAGTAATAACTGAATCCTTGTGTCTTGTGTTTTTACTTTTTTTTCTACTTTTTTTTCTACTTTGAATTGAATAGATTTTAGTCTTTGCAATAGATAGTTTTTAACTCCTAATTCTAATAACTCGTTTTTATGATAAACGACTCGTTGCCTCCAAGACATAGGTGAACGAAAACTGGGGGCGAAGGTATCAACTAAAGCCAGTAAAGCTACTTTTTGATTCGCTGCAACTAACTGTTGTGCCATTTCCCAAGCTACCATGCCTCCAATACAAAAACCGATTAAAAAATAGGGACCATCAGGACAAAGCAATCGTAGTTCTTTTAGATAACTGTCCGCCAGTTGTTCAAGCGAAACTTCACCTTGTCTAGCTTTTATGAGTAAATTTTGATCAGTTAAACCGTAAATAGGTTGTTCTTCTCCTAAATAGGGAATTAAATTCAGATAATCACCAAGATTATTATGAATAGCAAATAAAGGTTTTTTAGATCCTTTTGTTTGTAGGGGAACCAGAAAATTCCAAGATTCTTCCCATGTATTTTGACTAATAATCTTACCAAGACTTTCAATAGTAGGATTTTGAAATAATGTTGCCAATGATAAAGATATACCTAATTTTTTCTCAATACTATGTAATAGAGGAACAGCCAATAAGGAAGAACCTCCCAACTCAAAAAAATTGTCGTTGATACTAATAGGATCTCGTTCTAAAATTTTTTGCCAAATATCTGTTAATTGCTTTTCTATTGAATTTCTATAACCGATATGTTCAGTTTTCTTAATTATTTTGTCTAAATTCTTTTTCTTAAGGCTTAAGCGATCTATTTTTCCACTGGGGGTTAAAGGAAAATTTTCTAAATTAACAAAAACAGAAGGAATCATATGGCTGGGTAAGTTTTCACTAAGCAAACTTCGTAATTCTGTTGGAGTTGGCGATTGATTAGATTTAGAAATAATATAAGCAACTAATTGTTTATTTCCTAAGGGATATTCTTTGACAATAACTGCAGTTTCCTGGACCCGGGGATGTTGATTTAAGATGGTTTCTATTTCTCCTAATTCAATGCGAAAGCCTCTTATTTTAACCTGGTCATCAATTCGTTCAATATATTGAATGTTTCCATCTGGTAAATACTTGGCTAAGTCTCCTGTTTTATATAATCTTCCTTCTCCAAAAGGATTAGGAATAAATTTTTGGGTGGTTAATTTCGGACGGTTAAGATAGCCTCTGGCTAAGACATCACCGCCAAGGTACAATTCTCCTGATACCCCTATGGGGACTGCTTGCAGATACTTATCTAAGATGTAGATTTGGGCGTTGGAGATAGGACGACCAATAGGCGGACGCAACTCCCAATTATTGGGAGAACCTTTTAATTTAAAAGCACTCACTACATGAGTTTCGGTTGGCCCGTACTGATTTTCTAGAGTACAATGGGGAAGTCTGGTTAAAAAGTTAGTTAGAGTAGGAGTAATTTTTAACTGTTCTCCGGCAGTAATTAATTCAGACAGTTTAGATGGAAGAAATTCAGTATTAGATGCACTACTGGCTAATAGTTCAAGAGCAACAAATGGTAAAAATAGCCTTTCGATACTTTGTTCTCTAATAAATTGTAATAATGCTGTTCCATCTTTTCGCACCGCTTCTGGGATGACCACTAAAGTTCCACCCGAACACCAAGTAGAAAATATTTCCTGGAAGGACACATCAAAGCTTATTGGAGTAAATTGCCCCGTTTTTGTGCCATATTTGGCTGAAGAGGTTTTCAGTTGCCAAAGTATCAAATTAATCAGGGGACGATGATTCATCCCTACTCCTTTGGGTTTGCCAGTAGAACCGGAAGTATAAATTACATAAGCTAAATTATCTGAACATATCTCAATATCAAGATTCTCCTGACACTGCTGCTCAATTGTCTCCCAATTACTATCTAAACACACCACTGCTCTGTTTTCTGTTGACAATAATGATAACAACTTATGTTGAGTTAATAATAGTTCAATACCAGAATCTGTCAACATATAATTTAAGCGTGAAGCGGGATAATTAGGATCTAAAGGAACATAAGCTCCTCCAGCTTTTAATACTCCTAATAATCCGATTAACATTTCTATGGAACGGTCTAAGCATATTCCAACTAATAAATCTGCTTTTATCCCCAATTTTCTTAAATAGTAGGCCAACTGATTAGCTTTGTTGTTTAATTCTTGATAAGTTATTTTTTCATTTTTATAAACAATCGCAATAGCTTTTGGTGTTCTTTTAACTTGTTCTTCAAATAATTGATGAATACATTTATCTTTAGGATAATCCCTTCTCGTTTTATTCGATTCTCTTAAAATTTTATTTTCTTCCTCTGGTGTTAGAAAAGAAAGTTGATTGATTTGGGTTTCAGAATTAGTTATTATTTGGGTTAATAAAGTATCAAAATGACCAATCATACGACCAATAGTTTCTTTTTCAAATAAATCTGCATTATATTCAAATTCTCCCCTTAATCCTGTCTCAGTTTCTGTCATAAATAAGCTTAAATCAAATTTAGACAAACTTCTTTTTATCTTCATTGTTTTAACAGTTACTTCAGGTATTTCTAAAGTTGATTTAGGTACATTCTGTAAAGCAAACAGAACCTGAAATAAAGGAGTATAACTCAGATTTCTTTCAGGATTTAATTCTTCTACTAACTTCTCAAAAGGAATATCTTGATGGGTATAAGCATCTAGTGCCATTGTTCTAACCCGCTTCAATAATTCGTCAAAAGTCGGATTGTTGTTTACATCTATTCTCAATAACAAAGTATTAACAAAAAATCCGATTAATTGCTCTATTTCACTTTGATTTCGGTTAGCAATAGGAGAGCCAATAACGATATCTTTTTGATGAGTATAGCGAGATAAAAGAACCCCAAATGCTGCTATAAGGGTCATAAATAAAGTAGCTCCATGTTGTCCACTTAATTTTTTTAATTCTTGGGTAACTTCTGCTGATATCGTGAAAGTTTGATGATTACCGGAAAAAGTTTGAATAGAAGGACGTGGTTGATTGGTTGGTAATTCTAAGATGGGAGGAGATCCTAATAATTGTTTTTTCCAATAGTTGATTTGTTTGTTTAATGTTTCTCCCTGTAACCATTGACGTTGCCATTGGGAAAAATCAGTATATTGTATAGCCAACTCAGGTAATTCTATCGGTTGGTTTTCTAATAAAGATTGATAAATCTTAGATAACTCTTTGGTTAAAATTCCTAGTGACCAGCCATCGGATATTATATGATGTATAGTTAACAGTAAAATATAGTTATGGTTGCTGATTTTTATTAAGATAGTTCTCAGTAAAGGAGGAATTTCTAAATTAAATGGTTTGACAGTTTCTTCTTGTATTAACTGTTTTATTTTTTTTTCTTGTTGTGAGCATTCTTGTAAATCAATTAACGAAATATTTACCTTAACTTCTTGATTTATTTTTTGAACAACTACTCCCTCTTTTTTTTGAAACCCAGTTCGCAAACTTTTCTGTCGTTCACATAAGAGATTAAAGGCTTTTTCTAAAATATCCATATTCAGAGGACCTTTCAGTTTAAATGCGCTTGATATGTTATAAACACCTCCTATTCCTTCTAATTGTTCTAAAAACCAAAGACGAGATTGTGCAAAAGAAAGTGGTATCTCTGGAGTGTCTTTAATCATCTTAATTGGAGGGAGACTCTTATCTAGGTTTCTTTGAGTATCTATTAATCCGCTTAATTGACTTATAGTTGGATTTTTAAACAAACTTTTAATGGGAATTTCTAGATTAAAACTATCCCGAATTCGAGACATTAATTGCGTTGCTAATAAGGAATGTCCCCCCAAGGTAAAAAAGTTGTCTGTGATACTTGCTTCTACTCCTAATAATTGATTCCAGATATTAGTTAGGATTTCTTGTGTCGGGTTATTTGGGCTAATAATTTCTTCGTCTCTTTCGATTTTAGGTTCAGGTAAGGCTTTAAAATTTATTTTCCCATTCGCGGTTAAAGGAAAATTTTCTAAAAGAACAAAAGCCGAGGGAATCATATACTCAGGCAGCTTCTGTTGCAGAAAACTTCGTAATTGTTGGGGGCTAACTTTCCCTTGTTGCTGAGGAATTAAATAGGCCACGAGTCGCTTGTTAGCTGGTTGATATTCTCTAACCAGGACAACAACTTTTTCCACCTGGGGATGTTGACTTAAAGCTGTTTCAATTTCCCCCAATTCTATTCTTAATCCTCGAATTTTAACTTGATGGTCAATACGCCCTAAAAATTCAATATTTCCATCAGGTAAATAACGAGCTAAATCACCTGTTTTGTAAAGTCGCGCTTCTGGATCATTGCTGAAGGGATTAGGAATAAATTTAAGAGAGGTTAATTCGGGACGGTTCAGATAGCCTCTTGCTAATCCAATTCCTCCCAGATGAAGCTCTCCCACAACCCCAATGGGAACAAGGTTTAAATGTTGATCTAAAATGTAAGCCTGGGTATTGAAAATGGGTTTTCCTATTTTGATGAGCATATTTTTTAAGACATTGTTGAAGTTAAATCTTTACCTGTTTAATAACTGGTGGAAAGAGGCGGAGGAAACCCAAAGATTAATATTTCACAGTCAATAATTTAAAATTAATTTTTTTTCGGATCTTGTGCAGTTTTTTGAGACTAGGCAAAGATGGAAGTAGAGTTTTTAAAGCGTAAATAAAACGGCCGATTAATCCAGCTTTGACCACATGATTGAAAGAACTGACAGGGAGTTTCATAATCAGTTTATGAGCCAATTCTTTCTTTTGTCCAGGCCCTTTCAAACGAAATTGTGTGGACTGAGTGGCACCGTATACCATTCGTAACCAAAGACGATGATGGAGGAACAAATATTGCCACAAGGGAGGTTGACACCCAATTAACGCAGCCAAAGAATCTATATAAATGGAATAATCAACTAAACTACGGATTCGCTCGGCACTATGTTCAAACTCTTTTAAATAAAGTTCTTGATCCATAGCAATTTGTTGCTCCATTTGTTGAAGGTTGGGGAGTGCTTTTTGACCGCTACAAAGCAAAGCAAAAAAACGAGCTTGCATTTCCATAATAGGAAACTGACTACCATAGTTAGGACGGGCCCAACCGATCCAAACAATTTTATCTTGTAGCTGGGGAGCAAACATATGTTTATAAAGGCTTCTGGGATCGGTTTGTTTAAGTTCATCAGGTAGGAAAGAAACCTTATTTTTATACCCCGTACAAAATATGACAACGTCAACATTTTCCAGGACTTCACCATCTGCAGCAATTAAGGTTTTGCCATCATCTTTTACTTCTGTGATCTCGCCAACAACGCCACATCCGTGTTGAACAATCGCTTTAGGTAAGGCAAAAGTTTTCGTTCCGTATATGCCCCAAACTTGATTCTTAGCTTTAACCTTTTTATTAAGTTCAACCACAGCATTATTAATTGGATCATTGTAGCTCAATTCTCTTTGAATAATCAATTGGCTAAGGATGTTTCCGTATTCTCTGGGTAAACCATATAAACCTCGATGAGTCGCAATGTCAGCAGCATAATTTCCTCTTTTTCTAGGTAGTATCCATCCTGCCGAATTCCGTAGACTTACCCAGCATTTTTTAGCAACACTAGCTACCTCAAAGGCCACATCTGAAGCAGACTCTCCTCCTCCAACAACTAAGACATTTTTATCAATAAATGGATCACCATTCCGATATTCTTGGGAATGGAAAATATCAACTTGGGTTAATTGGTTTTTCCAGTGTGGATAATTGGGAATATGATTATTGCCAATGGCTAAAGCAACCCTTTTTGTTAATAATTCTTCTCCGGATTTTAGTTTTACCTGCCATTGTTGATTTTCTTGGAAGGTCAAAGATATAACTTCAGAGTGAAAACAGATTTTATCTAAAACACCAAAGTGTTGAGCGTAACGCTTCCAATAGTCTAGTACCTCGTCTTTACTCCAGAAGTCATGTTGTTTTCCATCTCCCATCCAGAAATCTGAGAACATACTATATGTACAGGAGGAAGTTAACCTTAAATTATCATAAGCATTAGCAAAAACACCGCCTATACTATTGGTTTTTTCCAAGCAAACGACTTCATTAACTCCCTGTTCTAATAATTCCTTGGTAGTAACTAGACCCCCTGGTCCGGCTCCAATCACAATACACGCTAACATTGAATTTTAGCTCCTAAATCTATAAATGTATATAAATAAAAATTAAAAAACTTTTAGTTATTTTTGAAGTTGAAATAAAATAGTGGGACAACGTTCTCCTAACTCATAAGTAGGAAAATAAGTCACAGTTTCTCTCAAATGAGGCAAAAAGATATTTCTAATTTGTGCTAAGGTTGGGAAGGTATAAACACTAGATGAATTCTGATAGATATCCATTGTACTCAGTAGCTCAGAAGACCAGCCTAATTCCTCTAAAAAACTTTCTGGGTTGGCAATTTCTTCTTGCCATACTTGCCAAATATCGGCAACAGCTATCCCTTCTTGGACACTTTTTTGTAAAGCCATTGCCAAACGCAATTTAAAGATATGAAAATTACCAATAGATTTAGCTCGTAGTTGTTCAAATACAAGGCTTAAATCTTCTGGTTCAGATGGACTTAAGAAAAATCTCATAGATAATAAGCCTTGAGGTTTAAGCACTCTACAAACTTCTCGTAAAACTTGTTGATATCCATCAGGATAGTCGAGTAAAGTAAAACATCCATCCCCCAGAATTGAATCACAAGAATTATCTGGCAAAGGAATTTGTCGCCAGTCTCCACAAATAGCTTTTCCTCTAGGAACTTTTTCTTGTGGCCAAATTGAGTTAATCATATTGGGAGAACTATCAACAGCCATAATTTCCGTATGTTCATCCCACGGTAGCGTGGCGATTTCTGGCGTTACACCTAATAATAATGCTAGTTTCTTTTTTGAAGGGATGTATGTTATTTTAGGCAAGACCTCAAGTCTGAGAAAGTCTAAATCTTGCTGACTTGGACGCAAAGGTTGCCCTAAAATATCCCACCACTTCGGATATTTTAGCCAAGGAACATTAGAGGGTTGTTTAAGTGGTACATCATAATGTTTTGTGTTCATACAAGCTGACGAGAAATCATTTTAATCTAATTTTTGATAAAGTTGGGCTGTTAAAGAACCAATGGTATTTTCGGTGGGTCCGTAAAGATTAATAATCTTTTCAACCTGTTGGTATTGGGTTAACTTTTCTAGTAGAGAGTCTGAAATTGATTCCCCACCCAGTCCAATTATTTTGATACTGCTTGGCAGGGTTGATTCTCTCAAAAGTTGCTCTAACAAGGAAGGAACGATAGTCAGACAAGTAATTTGCTCTTTATCGATCCAAAAAAATAACTTTTCTAGGCCATCAATAATAATGATTTTACTGCCAATTGTCAAGGGAGAAAATATCTGAGCCACACTAGCATCAAAACAAATAGAGCTTGTAAATAGTGTAACTTGCAAGTCGTTGAGGGTGAAAATTTCCGTATTGCGAGAATGCAAAAAATTAACCACACTTTGGTGTTCAATGGCTACCCCTTTGGGTTTTCCTGTGGAACCTGACGTATAAATTACATAAGCTAAATTCTTGGGTTTGATTGTGACAAAACAATTCGTTTGGTCTTCTCTGGCAATCAACTGTTGATCCCGATCTAAGCAAATTATATTGGTTATTCCTTGGGGAATTTTTTCGAGTAAATGCTGTTGTGTTACCAAAATAGATATCTGAGTATCATTGAGAATATAATTAAATCGCTCCGTGGGATAAGCCGGATCAAGAGGGACATAAGCTCCACCAGCTTTTAAAATGCCCAATAGTCCAATTATCATATCTAAAGAACGTTCAACACAAATACCTACCTTTGTTTCCAGTTTCACTCCTAGGGTTTGCAGATAATGTGCTAGTTGATTGGCTTTTTGATTCAATTCTCCATAGGTCAACTGTTGCTCTTGAAAAACAAGGGCGATCGCATTGGGAGTCTTTTTTGCCTGTTCTTCAAATAACTGATGAACACACTTATTTTGAGGATAATCAGTCTTCGTGTCATTCCATTCTACTAATATTTGATGTTTTTCAGCTTCTGTTAATAGGGGCAAGTGATAAATGGGTTGTTCTGGATTGGTAATAATCCCTTTGAGCAAAGTTTCAAAGTGTCCTGCTATTCTCTCAATTGTTGCCAATTCAAATAAACTACTCTTATAAGACCAATTCATCTGTAAGTTATCCCCACTCTCAACAATTGAAACCCCTAAATCAGTAAATTCGCCTCCTTCCATTTGATGTAATAACAGATATGGCTCCAGAGATAATCCTTTGTGTTTATCAGTATTTTGCCATCTGTGCTTTTGCCAGTTAAAACTGACTTTAAATAAAGGATTTAAAGAAATATCCCGTGGTAAATTTAATCTTTCTAAAAGCAGGGTCAATGGATAATCTTGATGTTGCTGTGCTGCCTTGACTTTTTGCTCAACTTGTCTCAGTAAATCAAGAAATATGGGATTGCTTGTTATCTCTACTTTGAGGGCAGTAATATTAGAAAAAAAGCCGACTGTTTTTTGAAATGCTTCTTGAGACCATCTAGCTGCCATGGGACTTCCTACTACTAACTCTTTCATTCCTATATAGCGATAAAGCAAGACAAAGTAGGTGGCTAATAGGGTTTTATATAAACTGGTTTGTCTCGTTTTGGCAAAAATTTTTATTTCTTGGACTAACTCTTTTTTTAATAACCGAGAATAATAGCCTTTTTCTGAGTTATTCTCTGATAATTCTGAAGTTTTCGCTGGTAATTTTAAGATCGGTAATTCTTGGGAAAATTCTTGTTGCCAATAATGCCAATGATTTTCTCCTTCTTCACTAGCGAGCATCTTCTTTTGCCATTCTATAAAATTAGAATAATTAATGGGATTTCTTTTTTCTTTTTCAGAACCAGTTTGATACAATTCTTGTAAGTCTTGGAGGAGAAGATCCAATGACCACATATCTCCCGCAATATGGTGCATTGTGAGCAGAAGAATATGTTCTTTTTGAGAGCGAGTGTATAGATGTAATCTCAAAGGAAATTCTTTCTCTAGAATAAACTTTCGTTGAACTGCTTTCAATATCTCTGTTTTTAAGTCGTCATCGCTCCAATTTGAAGCTTCAACTATTTGCCAAGAAATATCACAATTTGGGTGGATTTGTTGATAGATTTGCTCACCAATCATAGTATAAGTTGTCCTTAGACTGGGATGACGAGTAATAATTCTCTTCCAAGTTTTCTTAAATTGAAGTATCTCGATATTTTCGGTAATACGAACCGATATAAAAATATTATTATGACTGGTTTCTGGATTCAGCTTTTCCAAAAACCACAGAGATTTTTGTTGATAGGAAAGCTCATGATAAATTGGATTACTAATCTTAAGTGAGTTGTCTAATTTAGTCATAAATCAAAAATTAGCCATTCATACAGGCGGTCACGCTCCGCGTGTGCGACTGCACCGCTCAATCGCCGTCAAACGAATTTTAACAGATTTTGGCTCGGAAAAGTCCTTTGGACAAGTGGCTAAACGCTTTCAAGAACATTATGATTGGATTGACGGGGTGACAAGAGTTGGGAAAAATGGATCAAATAAAGGTTTCAGAATCTAAGTTGACTAAAAAATCAACCCTTTTAATAAGATTTGGTAGTGATAAATATGTAGTGATATTACGATTGAGGGGCGATCGCCAAATTATAATGATGAATAAAATTCCAAATAGCTCCGATATGATTTTCTAATTTTTTAGAGAAAGATAAAGTCTTTCTAACAAGTCGGGAGAGGAAAAGCCTTTTTTCATCCCAATGGGGAAGATTTCTGGGTATTTTTCTACGAC
>NZ_JARVCN010000104.1:0-10313 GCF_038442745.1 Crocosphaera sp. Alani8 | reverse complement strand
TCCCCAGTCGCTTTCACCGAATTCCGGTCGATGCGACATTTTTGCGTCGCTCCCAGAAACACTCACTGTCGATATCGATTCCATTCCTTACGAAATTGAAGGGATTGATGACATTCAAAGACTCGATTCAGAACTCCGTTTATTCGATGCAGAAGGTAACGAACTACTGTTAGTCACCGGTGCAGCGGCACCAGACGAAATCTTCACCGCTAACCGCGATGCTTACCTGGAATTTACTGCTGAAGAGGATGGAACCTATTACGTCGGTGTAGCTCAATTGGGTAACCGTACTTACAACCCCCTTGACGCAACCGATGGTAGTGGTAGTGGTCGTATCTTCCCCAACTTTGGTATCAATATCGGTGAGTACGAGTTAACTGCTACATTGGAAACCGAGACAATTGTAGAACCTCCAGCACCCGAACTTCCTGTGTTTGGTACTCTCGACGGAGACACTATCGATGTACTAGGCAGTGACGAGCTAGTATTCGGTGGAGCAGAAAACGATACCATCGATACAGTAGCTGGAACTGGTGGTAACCGTGTCTATGGACAGTCTGGAGACGATACCTTCATCCTGGGTAGCGATGACCGTGCTTTAGGAGGAGGAGGAGACGATACCTTCTTCTTCTTAGGAGGGGAAAGTACCGCTACTGGTGGTGCCGGTGAAGAGCAGTTCTGGATTGCTGTGAGTGACATTCCCGAAGCTGCCAACGTTGTTACCGACTTTACCAGTGGGGAGGACGTTCTCGGTATCGCTGGTTTCGGTGAAGATTTTGGGTTTGACGATTTAAGTATTACCCAAGAAGATGCCGGTAGTTTGATCTCCACAGGAGGAGACGAGTTAGCCAAATTACTAGGTGTGGATGCTAGTAGTTTGACTGATGCTGACTTTGCTTTTGCTCCTGGTGTTGTTTAGTTGAAAATAGATAGAAATAAGACAGGGAATAATTATCTATTCCCTGTTTTTCTTGTTGAACCTAATTGAGTTTAAAGAGGGATAACCGGACAATTCCTAATGCATGGGAATCACTACCAACAAAAGCATTTAGGCTTTGTTTGCGGAACCTGTAGCTTTTTCCTGAACTTTTCTGAACTTTCCTGAATAAAACAGTATTTCTTCTGCTGGTGGTTTCCGACATACTTAAATCATTGAGAAAAACAAACCACTCACTGAGAACACACCATGACTTTTACCAAGCAGGGTCAATCTTATCAACGTTCCACTTTCATCACTATTACTCCCAAAGCTAAACTAACTTACTTTGGTGTTCCTTATATTGAATCTAACTTAAAAGATACCTCACTTTTTTTGAATTAGGGACTGGTTTAATTTTCCGAATTTTACTTTCCCTTTTTCGAATCATTCATCCATCTCTTCAATTGTTTCAGTTAAGCCAATATTGTTTTATTAGGAGTCTTCATCATGCAATCTACTACAGGTAATCCCATTTCTAGTCTTCTCGCTTTCTTTAAACCCCATCCTACTACTGTTACCCTTACTAAGACTGAAACTGAATCGCAAGCTGAACTACTTTCCAAAATGATTCAACAACAGAAACCTATCAATGACTTAATTCGTGTGTATGAAAAAGATGAAAGGGGTCAATTGGTTAGTAAATGGGTTAAAGGGTGCTAAGAAACCCATAAACAGCCAAAAAATAAGTCAAACCCTATTCATATTTTATCGTGACTGTAACTTAGTCCGAGAAACCTTATCCTTCTCCAAAAAGGTGGAAAGTCATATCGGAGCGATTTGGTATTTTATCCACGATTATAATGCTATGGTTGCTAACAGTTTGTAAAATCTCCACTACATAAAAATCACGACCCTCCATTGAACTGACGTTATGCAGACACCCTCGAACCACTTGCACTCACTCTACGGTAGAGTGAGCGCAAATTTCGTCTTATTGTCGCATTAAACAAAGACAAAATTATCCCTACTCAAACTACTAGCATTTATCCCAAGTAGTACGGCTAACTCATCATTTCCTAAAACAATAGAAGTATCCGCACCGTTTTGAGTCAAGGTTAAATCCTCAAAACCAATGTCTAAACCAGCAACCCCCAATACATCAACACCCAAGTCAAAATCAGCAATTGTGTTAGCAGACTCAGGAATCTCTGCATTGGCAATCCAGAATTGCTCAGCACCAACACCACCAGTAGCAGTATTTTCACCACCAAGAAAGAAAAAACGATCATCTCCAGATCCACCAAATAGTCGATCTCCAGTGCCTAAAATGAAGGTATCGTCTCCTGACTGCCCATAAACACGATTATTTCCTTCACTAATAGTAGTATCGATCAGATCGTTCATGGCACCAGCAAAAATCAGTTGGTTACTATCTTCCACTTCAAGGGTATCAGCATCGAGTGAACCAAATATTGGTTCAAGAATCGATGGCGAAGGAAAAATAGGGTTACGAGGATTGTAAGTTTCCGTGTCTAATTCAAAGAAGGGTAAAGTATTACTTAAGTCCTCTAAATCAATGTATTTGAAGTTAGTATTAAAGTTTTGAATTTCTCCATCCTCAGGATCTTGAAAGACTGTTGCTTCTTCATTTGAGCCATCGTGAACTACTAAAAGTCCTTGAGGAAACTTATCCCCTAAAGCAACATTAATAATATCGGCTCCATCAGATTCTTCAACAGCATCAAGATCGTTATCTTCTCCTACTACAAAATTGCCTAAAAACGAATTACTTTCCCCTCGCTCATAAACAGCAAAGGAACTATCTCCTTGACTCGATGCTAGTAAATATCCGTTACCATCTGCTCCATAATAAATAGTCAACCCTTCCACATCTGCGGTTAAGTTACTCGACGGATTAATCTCTTTAACTGTATCAACAATGGTTCCCGTATTACTACTATCAGGTTCGGCAGAAAACTTCCAAATACCAAATTCTTCTTGTCCTGCATATAAATACCCGAATTCTCGGTCAACCACCATTCCTTCTACTTGAGCATCTTCTGTTTCACCATCGGGAGGAATAGCAACAGAAATGGTACGAACTATTTCAGCTGTTATGTTACCTTCTCCATCAGAAAGTAATTCTAATTGAGCAATTTTATTCCCATCTGCTTGAGAAACAAAAGTATAAAAACTTCCAGTGACAGGACTGGTATAGGTAGCTAAACCATAGGCTGTTGCTTCTCCATCATCAATGCCAAAAATGCTCCCTAAAATATTAGGAGAAGTAAGATTATTTAGTTGTTGATTTGTAGGATCAACTTGAAAAATCACTAAAGTATCATTGGCTCGATCGCTCACTACTGCAAGATCAATAATGTTGCCATCTAAGTTAAACCCATAAATAAGATCAACGTTGTTATAGCGAATATTATCAGGGACAATTTTTTGTATTTCTTGCCCATCTAAATCATAAACAGCTAATCCCCCATTTTTAAGGGTAGTAATGACTAAACTTTGTTCAACATCTGTAGGATGAACATAAATAGCCGGGTCATCAGAATCGGAACCTTCTATCACATTAGGATCAGTAGGATCATCAAAGCGAATTTCGTCCGGGGTTTCTAAGGTTGGTGCAACGGAGGGAATGGAATCAATATCTAATTCAAAGGCCAAAAATTGAGTGATTTGCAAATCATTAAAATTGTTATCACTGGCAACAATTAAAGATTGTAATCCATTGGGTAAAGTAGGACCAAAAGCTAATGTTTCGCTGTTATCTAAACGTATTCCTAAGTCATCAAAATCAAGTAATAAGCGTTTTTCGGCAACAGCATCTACATCAAATAGACCATCATTAGGATTATTTTTATCAATGGCTAAACTATCAAACTCACTAATATCAGTTGCCCCTTGGAGACGAACTTCATATAAGCGAAGATTATTGCCTACACCGAAAGAAAAGGAACGTTCTAAGGAGAGGAAAGTCCCAGTATTATCAAGAGCAAGTAATTCGACTAAGCCATTATCAGCAAATCCACCAGGGGGGTCAGAATCATTAGGAATAGTATCAGTAAAGTAGAGAAATTCCTTTCCAGGTGTTCCTGTTTCTAAGTCATATTGTAGAATACGAACTGCACTTTCATCTTCTAAAGTCGAGTTGCTTCCATCTTGCCATAAGGCATTTTCAACCGCAGTATATAAGTAGCGTTCATCAGGAGTAATGGTTAAACTTTCAAACGCTTGATTGTTACGGATACCACTACTTTGATCAGCAGTGGGTAAAAATTTATTAGGAACAGGAAGGCTATTAAGTTGTTGTCCAGATAGGGAAAACTCATTAACAAATGGATTAACTAAATTATTAGCATTCCCCTCAGAAGAAATAAACAAAGTATTCTCAGAGGTTAAAGCAATTCCTTCTGGATCAACTGTATTTTCAACAAACGGTTCACCTGATTCATCTAATAAAGTTGTAACCTCAACAATATTAACGTCATTGATATCTAAAGTCCCGTCACTTAAATCAATTTCTAAATTGTAGAATCTCGCATCATTATTTTGACTGCGATCATCCGATAGTGCATAATAAATGTCATTAGATTGATCATAAGAAAGTCCTGAAATACCCCCAAACTCTGTTTCTTCAAAGATAAGACCGGTATCAAAACTCACCTCTCCAATAAAGTTTAAACCCGTGACTGTATGACGATTTAAAGAAGGACTTGATGATGTATTGTCAATTTCAATGACGATTTCATCTCCATAAACTCGACGCTCGGTATCTATGAGATTGTAGTTAGCATCGAGAAGAGGAAAACTATAAACAGGAGTGAAGGTAACCCGTGTTCCTTCCTCTTCACCCAGATTTTCTAAGTTAACTTCTAGGTGTCCATAGTGCTTGCCTCCAGCCACATTCTGAAGTACCCCATCTACCTCTTGCCATAATTCTGGTTCATCTTGATCGGCAGTCCATTGGCTAAACTGATTGTAACTGAGGAGATTTCCCTCGTCATCGGTGCGTTGGCCGCGCATTCCATCTCCAGCAACCCCCACATCGTAGTAGTAAACCCCTTCTCCGTCGTTATCTTCATCCACAAAGCTGCGCTCGAACATTTCGCTATGACCAGAGAAAACCGCCACTACACCATACTCTTCAAACAGAGGTTGATATTGACGCATAGGTGTTCCCCCCTGACCGGAAGAATCTTCATGATTCATGGGTAAGCCATGAGTGCCGTTAGAGTAAGGAGCATGGTGGAACTGTGCAAACACAATCTGTCCCTCTTCCTGCGCTGATTCTAACTGTTCCTTCACCCAATTCCATTGAGGACTACCAGGGTTGAAATCGGCCAGATCAGTACCCCCTGCGGCTTCATACTGTTCGCGGGTGATGTTTTCTTGGGTGTCCGTTCCTGGGCCTGTATACTCTTGACCGCTAATTTGAGGTGGTTGTCCTTCTCCCCCATATTTGTTGCGGTTATCATCTGGTTCGCCGTTAGAGCTATCAAGAGTTAAAATTGTTATGGGTCCGTAATCAATACGGTAGTAATTATCTTGATGTTCGGGAGTACCATTGTCTGGCGCATCGAAATAAACATGGTATTTTTGGCGACCGAATAAAGGGCCATAACGTCCGTCTGGATCAGTTCCATAACCTCCGTTGAGCGCGCCAAAATTTTCCCAGTTACCTAAAGCCGGTAAGATAGGGTATTCAGACAAGCCACTATCAAACTCACCAGCATTATGACGGAAAAATTCATCCCAAGCAGGTTGATAGCCACCTCCTTGAATTAAATCTCCTGGCATCATCATAAAGTCTGGTTCTCGACTGTTGATAATTTCCAGGTTATTTCTATAACCGACATTTTCTGTTAAGGGATAGTTAAGGCGATCGCCAGAAACGCCAATAGTCTCTGCCCAAAGACTATCTTCTCCATCTGGACGAGGTAAAGATTCTTCCTCTAAAGCTCCCTGTTGCCAATCACGACGATTAACTCGACCTCGGGGTTCGGTTTCGCTGTCTGAAAGAACGACAAAGCGAATCTCATCCCAATCTTCAGGCGTAGGTGCTGTCTCAAAGCTAGATTCAAAAGTATCGTCTCCAACAGTCACCGAATACTGATAGGTGCTGTCCGGCAACAGATTACTTAAGTCTACAGTGTGTTTGTAGTTTTCATTGCCAAGTAGCCACGATCCTGGTTCTAAACCTGCAATCTCTTGATTTAACTCAGCATCAGTGTAACTAAGAATTGGTTCAAATGTGGGGTTAGTAGTAAAGGTTAGGGGAGAGTTAAATCCTGGTCCTGTAATTGATACTTCAGCAGAAATATTATCTTCAGTGAACCAAGTGATGTACATTCCATCGCTGGAAGGTTGTTGTAAATAAGGGTTGATGCGAAGCATAATTGAAGTACACCTTTGTTGAGATTTGATGAATTTAAAGAAATATGAATTGGGACTTTCTTGTTAATATTATGAAAGTGCTTATTCTTATTTTTCTTTAAAGTGAAAATGAAATTTTTCCAGGACTTTTCATAAAAGTCGATGTTAATATTAAGAAACTTTTGTTAAGGATAAAGTGACTTAATGGTTAACATCTCCTTAAGTGTCCGAGAAATATCAACAAAGGCTTTTTTTACCTTCGCTCTCCCTCAAAAGTAGGAAGTTGTTTTTTCTAATCCAGTAGAAGTTAGTCTTATTGGGAGGGTGCTGGAGTAAAATAATCGTGTCGACGTTGAAATTCTCCTGCCTACCCTATTACCCATTGTAGATACAAGGAGTTGCTCTACTAGCAAGTTATCACGATTTGAGGGCTACCCATAACTGCTTATTGAGCAACGCCAAGGAAAGGACGTTTGTGAGCAGAATCAAAAAATATTAACTACAATGAAATATGAATTTAATTTTTTTTAATAAATTATTTATTATGACTACTAATGATCTCTTATCTTCCTCATGCACTCCCTCAACTGCTGGGGGAAACAATCCAGAAATTTTTGATTGGCAAGAAGTTTGGTATCCTGTTCACTATATAGAAGACTTAGATAAAAGTAAACCCAACTCTTTTACCTTATTAGAGAAAGATATTGTACTTTGGTGGGATGGAAAAAATCATCAATGGAGGGCATTTGAAGACCAATGTCCCCATCGTTTAGCTTCTCTTTCCGAAGGAAGAATTAATGAGTCTGGTTGTTTAGAATGCCCCTATCATGGATGGGCTTTTTCTGGACAAGGAAACTGTGAAGTTATTCCTCAACAATCTTCGGGAGGAACAGCGGAAAAATCTTTGAGAGCATCGGTTCAAAGTTTACCGACAAAAGTAGCTCAAGGTTTATTATTTGTCTATGCTGGAACAGCAGAAAATGCTGATCAAACTCCTATTCCTTTGGTGGATGTTTTAGAAGAAAATACCGATAAATGGGTTTGTTTAAATACCTTTCGAGACTTACCTTACGATGCCTTAACCTTAATGGAAAATGTTCTAGATTCTAGTCATATTCCTTATACTCATCATAAAAGCGTTGGTAATAGAGCTAACGTTTCTCCTGTGGAACTACAAATAACAGAATCAGGTAAATGGGGATTTAAAGGGGTGTGGGAAGAGGGACCGAGAAAAGGGACTTTAGGACAACAAGAAACAACCTTTATTGCCCCTGGAATGATGTGGCATGATCTAACTTCTAAACAGTTTGGGAGAACTTTAACAGTTGTGTATGCAACACCTATACGGAAAGGAGAATGTCGTTTATTTGCCCGTTTTCCTTTTCAGTTTTCTTCACCTATCCCTAGATTTTTTATTCAATTAACCCCTCGTTGGTATTCTCATCTAGGACAAAATAGAGTTTTAGAAGATGATCAAATTTTCTTGCATCATCAAGAGCGATATTTAGAACAAAAAGGTGGTAATCCGAAGGTTGCTAAAGCTTTTTATTTACCGACAAAAGCAGACTTATTTGTTTTTCAATTACATACTTGGATTTATCAATATCAAGCACAAGTATTTCCAGATAAGTCTTTGAATCCTGCTTTGCCTAAAGAAAAATTATTAGATCGTTATCATTCTCATACTAAACACTGTAGTAGTTGTCGTAGCGCACTGAAGAACATAAAAAGAATCAAAATAGGTTTAGCAATCGCGATTTCTTTCATCTGGTCATTAACAATGATATTATTCTTGGGGTTCTCTAATCCTTCTATTTGGCTAATGATAGTATTAACTTTAACAGTTCCTTTGGGAGTGATTAGTTGGTTGGCTTTAAGCAACTTAGAAAAGCAGTTTTATCAAGGGCAAGAGATTCCCCCGAGAAATCTACATAGTAATTGATTATTACTTTCTGCGAGCGCACTCTATTTCCCAGACTCATTCCCATTTTGTTTTTGCAACACAAGCAAAATTCCCATGAACACAGGATTTAGGGGATGTTCTTGGACTTATTTTAAAATCTTAATAAAAATTTAATATTCTTAATATAGGATTATTCTTGTGCGAAAAACCAGGGTTTTCAGGTAGAAAACTCTGGTTTTTGTGGACTTGAATCAAGCAAATACTCATAAACACTTAAAAGATAGCAAAAATTATGGCTTTTATCTTTGGGACTCCTTTCGACGATTTTTTATTTGATACTTTCTTCAGCGACTTTGTCATTGCAGGAGCAGGGAATGATTCCATCTTCTTAGGTGATGATGGGGTAGAAGATACAGTCTTAGGTCAACAGGGAGATGACACTATCTTTGTTTTAGACAAAACTGGGGATAATCTAATTGATGGAGGAAGCGAGATTAATCATGACACAGTTGACTATAGTTCTCTCAACGAGTCAATTACCCTCAAAGCACAAGGAATAATAGAAAAAGCCAGTGGAGGAACTGATCTTCTATTCGATATTGAGTCCATAGTTGGGGCTGTAGGACCAGGAATTGTTAATACAATTGATGGTTCAGGCTCCGGCTCAGCCTCATTAGACGTTGATCTAGGAGCAAATAGCCTGATTGTCAACGGAACAGGTGCGCCTTTCCCTCTCTCTTTTAAAGTTTTTAATTTTGATAACGTTCAAGGGACACATAATAACGACACCATTGTCGGTAACAATAACGATAATGTCTTTTTTGGTAGTAAAGGACATGATACTTATGATGGTGGAGCGGGAGGATTTGATACTGTTGACTATAGTAATTTAGGTCAACAGATTACTCTCAAAGCTCAGGGGGTTGTTGACAAGGGCAGTGCTGGAATCGATCAACTTCTAGGAAATCCAAATCCTTTCACTCCTAGTATTGATAAAATTGTCGGCGCAACTGGTCAACGAAATCTTATTGATGGTCGTGTTTCCGGTCCAACTCCAACAACATTCAATGTCGATCTTGCCGATGAAGACTTATTTATTTCAGGGTTCGGGAACTTTGAGGTGGTCAATTTCCGCGATGTCATTGGTACTGCTAATCCTGATGTAATAGAAGGGGATGATACCACTGGGTTAAGTAATATTCTTTTTGGTCAACAGGGTAATGATTTCATCCGAGGTGTTAATGAAAATGGTATAGCACCCGGGTTAAAAGAGTTAGACGTGCTTGTTGGTGGTTCTGGAATAGATACCTTTGAAGTTGGACAATTCTTTTCCCAAGACTACTACTTATCCAACAGTACCATTGCTGATCCATTCGGTAATGACGATTTTGCCTTCATTTTCGACTTTACTCTAGGGGTTGACCGAATTAATATTAGCTTAACTAATCCCTATGTATTCAACTTTTTCGGTTCAGGTGTTGATATCTATGCCGATACAGGACTATTTTCTTCAGCTTTGGATAATCAAGACGATTTAATCACCCGAATTTTCTTTAATTCTCCTCTCGATCTACCAGTTCCACCTTCATCACCAAAGTTTTCTACTGCACAACAGTCAACTGTGGTAGCTGATGAATTAACTAATGTTGTTCCAGAGACAGTTGAGTTGGCTCCTGTAGAGTTAAGTTTGGTTCCTGATCCAATAACTAATGTTGAACGGGCAATAAGCGAGATTTTACCTGAAGGTCGGTCAAAAATTACTACAGTAGATCAGGTGATTGAGATTACTAAGGATATCAACGCTAAACTGGATGAATTCACTGGGAAAAATCAATTTGGTTCCGTCTTTACTCAAAAAGAACTGCCTAATGAGCTTTCTAATATTTTTGCTCCGGTAGATTTTGTTTCTATGGACTTGGATGTTGCGATCGCTTAATTTGATCAGCGTTGTTCAAAAATAGGTTTTTTGAACAACGCCTCGGGAGACTTGTCCGAAAATTTGAAAAGAACAAGGTTGAGGGGAATTGACTTCTTGATTAATGTCAAAGAACTATTGGGACTTTAGCTTATTTCAAGCCCAAATATAGCCGAAACTAGCTTTATACC
>NZ_JARVCN010000103.1:0-10357 GCF_038442745.1 Crocosphaera sp. Alani8 | reverse complement strand
GACATCTGCCTATTCTAGCTTATAAAGGGTATAACAAGAGCGGATTTGGTATCAGTTATCAGTTACCGTTGGTTACTGTTGACTTTTTCTCATTCCCCATTTCCTTATACCTCATATTTAAATTCTCACAACTGATGACTGATTACTATATTTAAGACAAATGTAAATAATGCTAAAAAGTCTTATATATCAAAAATATAGCAATTAACCATTAATACTGCCAACATCGTAATTATAAATCCAAGCTGTTTTTTGATTCAGTAAACTAGGAACAGTAGCCGAAACTAGACCCAAAGCAAAGTTCCTAATAACCGCTTTTACTCCCGAAGCATGGAAAATGTTGGCGTTATTTTTTGACACTTGTTGAACTTTTGTTGTCCGTTTAATTCGGTTTTCTTGATACTTAATAAAAGCTTTTTCCACTTGCTTTTCACTTATCAAATATTGAGCTAAAATGTAGGCATCCTCTATGGCCATAGCTGCTCCTTGAGCCTGAAAAGGTAGCATTGGATGGGCAGCATCTCCTAATAATGTGACTTGTCCCTGTGACCAATAAGGGAGGGGTTGATGGATAAATAAACCCCATTTGTAGCAAGGTTCGGGACTTTTTACCATATCCTCTAAAATACTGATAAGTTCTTGAGACTGATTGGTAAATTCTTGCGCTATGGTCTGTTTATCCCCAGGAATACTCCAACCTTGTTCGTTCCAGTTAGCATCCTTAACAACCAAAACCAAATTAAGCCAAGGGGTTGAGTTATTTTGACTACCGTTAGGATAAACAACAACGTGATGATTTTCCCCCATCCAAACCGTCGCTTTACCCCATAAAGAGCGATATTTATCTTGAAAAGGTAAGATTGCTCTATAGGCTGCGTAACCAGCGTATTGAGCTTGATTTTGAGGAAAAAGCGATCGCCGAACTTGTGAACGAACCCCATCTGCTGCTATTAACGCGCTAGTAGTTGTGGATGCAAAGTTTTGCCACTCTAAGGATATTTTGTTGTCTTTTTGTTGGTAGGATTCTAAACGATGGGAGAAATGAATTCTGCTTTTATCTTGAATAGAATCGAATAATAATTGGTGTAAGTCTGCCCGTCTACACTGATAATAAGGTATGGGATTGTTAAGTTGCCATTTTGCTAAAGTTTTATCTGAGTTAAACGATCGCAACTCAAAACCAGAACAAAGATGAGATATATTTTCTAGCTGCTTTTCTAAACCTAATTCCCACAAAACTCGAACCACATTGGGACTAATTTGAATCCCATATCCTAAAGCTTCAAAAGAGTCTGCTTGTTCGTAGAGTTGAAAATTAAGACCTTTTTTCTCTAAAGCAACAGCTAAAGTTAAGCCGCCAATACCAGCACCAATTATTGTAATTTCCTCTTGCATAATATGTTTCTAAATTTTAAATTCTCATAGATTCTTGTACCAATTCCCTGACTAAAGCTACTTTACCGTAACGGGCATCGATTTCTAGACCTCTTATTTCTATGATACGGTCTTGATCTTGTAATTCATAATTAACTGTTTCGTTAGGTAATAAAGACAGACATCGAGTAAAAATATCTGAGCGATTTTGTTGAGGAATGAAGTTTTTTTCTCCCATAGTGAGAACAAATTGATTGAGAAAAGCTAGTTCCCCGGTGTTATTAATAATAGCGGCAGGGGTAGAAAGGGTATCACACCATCTCACCGCCAAAAACCACTTAGCATCACTCAACCGATGATAAACTTTATCGGGTTTAGGATGAGGAAAAACTTTATAACCAGACTCGACGGAGATAATTGTACCACCCAAAAAACCAAACATTGTCATGCTTTTAACCTTAATCTAGGACAATATTCTGAAGATTTCTCAAAGAATAGGGACTGAATAACCTTTTTTCAGCCCCCATTCCTCGTTACATCTATGTTAGTTCATTAGTTGGTACTAAATTGTTTAAACGTTAACCGTTTCGCTTTTTGTTGTCTGGGTTGATTGGGAGACAGAAGGAGATTTGACTGCGCGGAACATTCCAAAACGACATAAACCGGCACCGAATCCCACTCGCATTAACAACATGGTAGGAACTTCTCTTAAAGATTTAATAAATCCTGAGAAACCGAATTTAATTAAACCTTTTGGTCTGACTATTCCTTGCCAAATAGATTCTAACCAAGATGGGAGGGTTTCTTTTGTCCAATCTGCTGTTACAACTTCCCCTTCAACTAATCCTGTTTCTGCGATTTGTTCGGAAAAGCCTTCTATGCTAGAAAATGAAGGGTGTGACCATTGGTCTAATAGTTGACGCATGACTGGTTTTTCCCAGAAATTAAGGGGCTTCTTGCGATCGTCTCTTTGGTTCCAATCTGCTACAACTAAGATACCACCGGGCTTTAAAACTCGCATCATCTCGGAGGCATATTTAGCTTTATCTGGCATGTGGGGACCTGCTTCGATAGACCAAACCACATCAAAACTATTATCGGGAAAAGAGAGGTTTAAAGCATCGTCCACCTGGAATTTAGCGGTGACACCTTCGGGGGTTAACTCTGTACCCCGTTGTACTTGTTTGGGACTAATGGTGACTCCTGTTGCCTGAAACTTGTATTCTTTGGCTAGAATACGAGTGCTTCCACCGATACCACAACCAACGTCTAGGAGGGTTGTGCCTTCAGGTAATTTGTCTAAACCGCCCCATTTAACCATTTCGTGGACAAAATCGGCTTTAGCTTCTAAAAAATCTTTGCGTCTTGGTGGTGAACCGTAGTGGCCTAAGTGGATGTGTTCACCCCAGTAAAATTCTAAAATTCCGTCTTGAGTCCATTCGTCGTAGGAGGTGGCTACTGTGTCGGACGACTCATAACTGCGAGGTGTCAAAAGATAGACGATAACGCCTATCACTAGGAGTGCAACGATCAATCCAAGCGTATAGTATAGGTACATCTATGAAACCGTAATATTTATTTACAATGGTCTATCTATAATATCAATTTTTGCCACAGAAGGGATCTCAATTACATTTTAGTTAGGTTTGAGGTACGGAGTCAGATTTTTTTTCATAAACATTTACGTTGAAATTATCTAACTTCCAGGTTCCCACTAATCTTTGAGAACTTTGCAGACTATAATCTTGCTCGAGGACGGTTTTAACCTCTTGTTTTTGTTGTTCTGTACTGGGTTTTCCCCAGACAGGACGTTCGCTATCTAACCACAAAATTCGTTGGTATTGTTGAGATTTTTTATCTAAATTTTGTTCTAAAACAGGAGATAATTGAGCGGATTTTTGTGCTAACAAGCTAATGGGTGAAGTAGTGGGAAGATAATAAGCTAACCTTAATACATGACCCCAGGCTTGGGAATTCATAATAATCAAGGTAGGTGTATTTGGCTGTTCATCGATAATGTCTGCTACGCGATGAAACATTTGACGAGAACGCAAACTGAAATCGGCGATATTGATACTCAGATATATTACTAATAGGCTTAGAATAGCGACATTTTTGAACTTTATACCTCCTTTTTTCAAAAAAGTAGTTAATAGTAATAAGCAACCAGGTAAGACAAAGATTACAGAACGACCAAACCCGAATGCTATAGTAAATTTTCTGGTAATAATGTCTAAGAGTAACATTAAAAATAGGGGAAATAAACCTAACAAGAAACTAATGATTAGTAATTTTTTTTGGTTATTACGCTGTAATTTATAGCCACAATAAATGAGACCAATAAAAACAAAAACTCCTGAAATAGTCACTATAGTATTTGGCAGAATGCTTGACCAATCACCAACTAATAAGTGAATACCTAAAACATCCAAAAACTCTTGCAAGTGTCTAATTATGGCGGCTAAAAAACTACCTTTACTAGAGAATCTTCCTAAGTCGGCATTTCTTAATTGTTGTCTCGTTCCCCACCACACCCAAGGAATTGTAATAATAATACCACTGATTAAATACAGAGCATATTGCCACCATTTTCGGCGATCCAAATATAAAACCAAGACAGCAAACACTAAAAAGAACACAGCAAAGTAGTAAAATGTCATTAATCCGGATGCTGCGGACAAAATTAACAACGCTGTCCAAAAAATCTTAGTTTTTTTATTGTTCTTTTGAGGATTTTCTGAAGTGTTTAATAAGATCAATTCAATCAAAGACCAACTGCTTAATAAAACCCAAAATACCAATGAACAATACATTCTGATATTTAGAGAGTGGAATAAATAATAGGGGTTTAATCCCAACAATGCCGCAAATAATAAACCCCCTTGTACTCCTAATAATCTTCTGCCTAAACCGTAAGCACACCCCATAGAACCCAAACTAAATAAAACAATGATGCTCCGCATTGCTGCTTCAGAATTACCAAACAATCTTAGCCAAAAATGCTGCTCTAAAAAGAAAAGAAATGGATGAGGCTCTGCGACTAATCCTTTCAAAAACTTTTCTAGAGTTGTGAGAAAATCTGAGAAACCATTTTCCAAGGGAAGGCTTAATAAACTGGTATAATTAGCGAGTATAATAGGAACATCTTTAGGATTTTGATATTGTGATTTTTTACCAGTGGATAATAGTAAGGATAGGACTTCATCGTACCAAAATTCTCGGCTACCGAGATGTGCAACCCTAATAAAGACAGCACAAGCAATTGCGATTAAAAGAATAATCTTAATAGTTTTTGTCGAAATTTTCATTAATTAACCTTTTTAAAAAATCAGATGTTTGATACAATAAAAGGGGAATACTTATTTATTTTTTATTTTATCTACTCCTGTGATTAATCAAATAAAAACAATAAAAAATATTTTAGAAGATGTAGAGAACAATCGGGAACTATCAGAAACCGATGGGGTTACTCTTTTATCTCAAACCGATGAAACCACAATTAATGCCATTCGTCAAACTGCCGATAAACTTCGTCAAAATCAGGTAGGAAACACCGTAACCTACGTTATTAACCGTAATATAAACTTTACCAACATTTGCGAGCAACACTGCAACTTTTGTGCCTTTAGACGGGATACAGGAGATGAAGGAGCATTTTGGCTAAGTACAGAAAAGATTATCGAAAAAGCCTCAGATGCCGTAAATAGAGGGGCAACAGAAATTTGTATGCAGGGGGGATTAAACACCGAAGCAAAAGTAAACGGCAGTTCTTTACAATATTATCAACAGTTAATTATCAATTTAAAACGAACATTTCCTAACCTCCATCTACACGCTTTTTCCCCTCAAGAAATCCAATTTATCGCTAGGGAAGATAAAATTAGTTATAGGGAGGTAATTATAGCTTTAAAAAATGCTGGTTTAGGCTCAATGCCAGGAACAGCAGCCGAAGTCTTAGACGACAAAGTAAGACGGATTATCTGCCCAGAAAAAATCCTTACTCAAACCTGGTTAGAGATTATTAGCCTAGCTCATTCTTTGGGTTTATACACCACTAGCACCCTATTATCTGGACATATTGAAACCCCCGAACAACAAATACAACATTTAAGTCATTTAAGAACCTTACAAAAAACTGCCATCCACAACAATTATCCAGCCAGAATCACAGAATTTATTATTTTACCTTTTGTGGGCAAAGATGCACCTCCAGCCCTAAGAAGGCGTGTTAAAAGAGAGCAACCGAGTTTAAAAGATACTTTATTATTAACTGCAGTATCTCGAATTTTCCTGGGGAAATGGATACCCAACCATCAGCCCAGTTGGGTAAAATTAGGTTTACATGGCGCAACAGAAGCCTTGAGATGGGGTTGTAACGACATCGGTGGAACCCTTATGGAAGAACATATTACAACAATGGCAGGGGCAATGGGAGGCACTTGTATGGAAGTAGAAACCTTACAAGAAGCGATCGCTTCCTTGCCGCGTCCCTATAAACAACGAGGTACTTTATACAAGACTGTGAATTCGGCGATCTAGAAAAGGTAAGTGATAACTGGTAACTGTTTACTATTCACTAATAAACTAAATACTTTTGGGGAACCCTTGACCATGTTTTCTCATCTCCTACTATTAAACTATCAACCCCAGGACAAGAGAAAGTTATGCCAACTATTGGGGTCAAAAAAGATTGATGTTAAGGTACTTTATCCCCATTTTCGAACCTACAGTACAAGATTGGTGTAGAGAAGCCCGCTTTTTACGCTGGTTAACCTTTTTGTGGCTATCTTTAGGATTAATTGCCCTGTTTTCAGCTTCTTATCCCGTTGCATTAGCAGAAACTGGCAACGGTTGGTATTACATAATCCGTCAAAGCATTTGGATTTGGATTGGATTGCAGGGCTTTAATTTAATTGTGCGATCGCCTCTACAATACCTAATTAAATTGGCCCCTTTCTGTATGCTGATCCTATTGGGATTAATTGTGTCAACATTAATTCCAGGATTTGGCCACGAAGTATATGGGGCAACCCGTTGGATTAAATTG
Source organism: Crocosphaera sp. Alani8 (assembly GCF_038442745.1). Taxonomy (NCBI): domain Bacteria; kingdom Bacillati; phylum Cyanobacteriota; class Cyanophyceae; order Chroococcales; family Aphanothecaceae; genus Crocosphaera; species Crocosphaera sp. Alani8. Next base: position 3,936 of record NZ_JARVCN010000103.1, on the reverse strand, counting down.
GGTCCAGTTTTGATCCAACCCTCAGAATTAATGAAACCTTTTCTCGTTGTACAAAGTGCCTACATTTTTGGCTATTGGGATCGTCATTCTTGGGGAGTTAGACTGCAATGGGTGGGAATTTTTGGGGTAATTTTAGCTACGATTTTATTACAACCCAATTTAAGTACCACTGCCTTGTGTGGGATGAGTGTTTGGTTAATCGCTTTAGCTTCGGGTATTCCTGCTATGTATTTAACCACCACTGCGTTAGGGGGTTTATTAACCGCTTTCATTAGCATCAGCTTACGAGAATATCAGCGTAAACGGATTACCGCTTTTCTCGATCCTTGGGCCGATCCTTTAGGAAATGGTTATCAGTTAGTCCAAAGTTTAATGGCGGTGGGATCGGGACAAATTTTCGGGGTAGGTTATGGACAGTCTGGACAAAAGTTGTTTTATCTTCCCATTCAATACACAGATTTTATTTTCTCTGTTTATGCCGAAGAATTTGGCTTTGTGGGTAGCATTGTTTTACTCTTATTACTATTAACCTACGCCACTTTTGCTTTAAGGGTTGCAACTAACTGTTTGCACCGCGTAAAACGTTTAATAGCTATTGGTGTAATGGTGATGATGGTGGGGCAAGCGTTGTTAAATATTGGTGTCGCCACAGGGGCTTTACCTACCACTGGTTTACCCTTTCCTTTATGGAGTTATGGGGGTAGTTCTACCCTAGCTAGTTTAACGTTAGCCGCCTTATTAATTCGGGTAGCTAGGGAAAGTAATGAAGCAGATATTCTTCCGTTGAAAAAGACAGTTAAGGGTTAGGGTTAATGCCTTCTTGATCATGTTAAATTACATAATCAATGACTTCTTGATTAGATAGTTTAACCAAGCGATCGCCTTGACCATCTTTCCCCCAAACTTTCACATTTTTAGCTACTAAGTTGATGCTTTTCCTTTGATTAGTTAATAAAGTAACCTGCTGTGAGTCTGATACTGTAATCATCCCCAGTAAGCTATCAGTTTTCTGGGCAAATTGTAAGGCTTGTGTGCCAATATCACCTAGTTTTGTTCTGCGTAAACCGGCAATATTTAACCGTTTACCATAGCCAAATTTAGACACTAATAAAACTGTCTTATTTTCACCAAGAGTAACACAACTGATAATCGTTTCTCCGTAGCGTAATTTTAGTGCTTGATTTCCTTGTGCATTGCGGCCCATAATGGGTATAACTTCATCCACAATGGGGAATCGTAATACCCTACCACTGGACATGGCGATCGCAGTTTCTTCCCCTTCTTTTGTCAGGGAAATATACTCTAAATAATCATTATCTTTCAGTTTGATTAAAACTAATCCTCTATTAGTCAACCCTTCTAATTCTGATAATTGAATTCGTTTTATTTTTCCTTGATTTGTTAATAACAATAAATCCTTATTTTCTGTATTATCTGATAAGAAGAAAACGGAGATAACTTTTTTACTATCTCGTTGTGCGCTTTTGGGTAACAAACTCAATAGAGTAATGGGTTGAATATTAATGGGAGGAACATCGGAAACATTTACAGGGTAAGCTTTACCAATATCAGTTATGACAACAAACTGCTCCCTATTTTGAATAGGCTGACTGTAAATTGAAATATGATTATCGGGAACTTTATCATTAGGCGATCGCCAACAAATTGTCTCCCGATGAGTCATCTCTAAAATAGCTTCTTGGGGAGGAGTTTGGGGAGTAAATAAACTAAAAGGTTGAGCAACTATTTCTGTTTCTTGGTTAGATTTTGAAGTTATTTTATCTTGACTTTGGGTTGCTTTCTGAGAACTTGAGGTTGATTTGGATGGGCTTTTTTCTACGGAAGGTTTAATGATACGAGTACGTCTTGCATCTCCGTATTTACGTTTTAGCGATCGCAGTTCTTTTTTGAGGACTTTTAAGAATTCGGGGCGGTTATTTAACAAAGTTTCTAACTCATTAATTCTCCCTTCTAACTCATCGTATTCTGCCTGTAACTTCTGTCTTTCTAACCCTGTTAAACGACGCATGGGCATGGCTAAAATACCGTTAGCTTGTGCTTCACTCAAATTCAATTCTTGTTGAAATTGGGCTTTAGCAGTGGTACCATCAGCAGCATGACGTAAAATATCAATCATGCGGTCTAAATCGTTAAGTGCGATTAATAATCCTTCTAAAAGATGTAACCGATTACGACATTCTTGTAACTCATGATTATATTGACGGGTTAAAGTATGTTCTCGAAATTTAAGAAACTCTTCTAACAGTTGACGGAGAGATAATTGACAGGGTTGATTCTCCACCAAAGCTAACATAATTGCCCCAAAATTTTGTTGTAGGGCAGTTTTTTTGTACAATTCCCTAAGAACTGTTTTTGCAACAGCATCCCGTTTCAATTCGATCACCACTCGCATTCCTGTGCGATCGCTTTCATCACGAATGTCGGCGATACCGTCTAATCTACCATTGTTGACTAAATCGGCGATTTTCTCGATCCAAGTGGACTTAGTTACCTGATAGGGCAATTCTGTGACAATAATAGCTGTTCTTTCTTTACGGCGTTTTTTCCCCACATCCATGCGTTCAATTTTCACCACTCCACGCACCGGAATGATCCCTTTTCCATGACGATAAGCTTCTTCAATACCCTGAGTTTGCATAATTTCCCCACCGGTGGGAAAATCGGGACCAGGGATAATCTTCCATAATTTCTCGTCCGATAACTGAGGATTATCGATTAATGCTATTAAACCATCCACCACTTCTCCCAGGTTATGAGGGGGAATATTGGTGGCCATTCCAACAGCGATCCCAGTACAACCGTTAAGCAGTAAATTAGGTAATTGTGCTGGCAATACGACCGGTTCTTGTTGAGAATTATCAAAATTACTACTAAAATTGACGATTGCTTCGCTGATCTCTGTCAACATAGCTTGATCAGCTATGGGAGACAGTCGGGTTTCCGTGTATCGCATGGCAGCCGGGGGATCGTTATCTACCGATCCAAAGTTACCGTGGCCGGCCAACAAAGGATAACGACTGGAAAAATCCTGAACCATCCGTACTAAAGCATCGTACACCGCTTGATCCCCGTGAGGATGGTATTTACCCAACACATCCCCCACCACGCGGGCACATTTTCGGAAAGGGCGATCGGGGGTTAACCCTAATTCGTGCATAGCGTAGAGAATACGACGGTGAACCGGTTTGAGTCCATCTCTGACATCTGGGAGGGCCCGCCCCACAATAACACTCATGGCATACTCAAGATAGGAACGTTGCATCTCTGCGTGTAACGCTGTGGGGATAATTTCACCGTTTCCTACGAGTTGTAACTGTTTTGCCATAAGTTTCCTTTCCTGTTGAGTTAATCAGATTGGAGAATGTCCCTATTAATTACCATACATCCCTTGGGTTTTTTGACAAGTATTTTTAGGGTACACCCTCAATCGTATATTTATAGCAGAACTTTGGTGTGGAGTGGGGAGTGTAGAGAGTCTGGAGAGCGTGGGAGGGATGGAAGACTAATTCCTATTTGTCTAATTTTGATAAGATTTCATTCCATTTAATTTTGTGGATAACTTGTAATTCTTGATCCAGTTCAACTAATTTTGAATAATTATCTAAAAACTTTTCAGTTGATGTTATTAGTCTTAAGTAATACTTTAAAGTGGGAATAGTTCCATTGATAATCATTTGACAGCCATGACTATCTCTAATGATTTTAATTTCTTGTTCTATTAAGAGAGAGTCTAATTCATTAATGTTAGCTGAAGAAAAAATACAATACCGCCTTGGATTAAATTTAATTATTTTATCTTTGGCAATACGAATCATTTGTATATCGATGGGTTTTCCTTGTTTAATTTCAACTGCTTCTACTAGAGTATCTTCTCAAAAAGCCAGGGGTCACTCGCTGCGAAAACTTAGGCCAAAC